>JANOCM010000216.1:0-12814 GCA_031412175.1 Alphaproteobacteria bacterium | reverse complement strand
GCCAACCCGCTCGAGCGCGAGGGGCTGTCGACGAAATGGGCGATCGAGCTGGTGTTCTCGCCGGTGCATGGTTTCGAACAGGCGGGTGATCTCGCCGAACTCTTCGCGCGGCCGCTCGTCCGCCGCGACAAGCTGATGGTGTGACCCGGTGCAACTGACCGTCTGGACATATGAAGGCCCACCGCATGTCGGGGCGATGCGCGTCGCCACCGGCATGAAGGGGCTGCACTATGTGCTCCACGCGCCGCAGGGCGACACCTATGCCGACCTGCTGTTCACAATGATCGAGCGTCGCGGCGAACGGCCGCCGGTGACCTATACGACCTTCCAGGCGCGCGACCTTGGCACCGATACCGCCGAACTGTTCCAGAAATCGGCGCGTGATGCCTATGAACGCTTTCGCCCCGAAGCGATGATCGTCGGCGCCTCGTGCACCGCCGAGCTGATCCAGGACGATCCCGCCGGCCTCGCGCTGACCATGGGCCTGCCGTGCCCGATCATCGCGCTCGACCTGCCGAGCTACAGCCACAAGGAAAATTGGGGCGCCGCCGAAACCTTTTATCAGATCGTCCGCCAGCTTGCCGACAAGGCGCGGGTGGCACCCGCCCGGGATGGCCGCCGGCTGCGCGCCAATCTGCTCGGGCCGACGGCGCTCGGCTTCCGCCACCGCGACGATATCGTCGAAGTGACGAAGCTGCTCGGCGATCTCGGCATCGACGTCCATGTCTGCGCGCCGATGGGGTCGACGCCGGCCGCCATCGCCGGGCTCGGCGAGGCCGATTTCAACGTCGTGCTTTACCCGGAAATCGCCCATGAGGCGGCGCGCTGGCTCGAAAAGACCTTTGGCCAGAAATACACCAAGACCATCCCGATCGGCGTCAACGCGACCCGCGAATTCATCGCCGAGGTCTGCGCCATCGCCGGGGTTGCGGCGCCGGTCGATCCCGATGCGGGACGGATGCCGTGGTGGTCGCGCTCGGTCGATTCGACATATCTCACCGGCAAACGCGTCTTCATCTTCGGCGATGCCACCCATGCTGTCGCCGCGGCGCGCATCGCCTCCGAGGAACTGGGCTTCGAGGTCGTCGGGCTCGGTTGCTACAATCGCGAATTCGCCCGCGACATCCGCACGGCTGCAGCCAAATACGGCGTCGAGCCGCTGATCACCGACGACTATCTCGTCGTCGAGGATGCCATCGCCGCCGCGAATTGCGAATTGGTGCTCGGCACCCAGATGGAGCGCCACATCGCCAAGCGGTTGCGGCTGCCGTGCGCGGTGATCTCGGCGCCCGTCCATGTCCAGGATTTCCCGGCGCGCCACTCGCCGCAAATGGGTTTCGAAGGCGCGAACGTCATTTTCGACACCTGGGTGCACCCGCTGGTGATGGGGCTGGAGGAGCATCTGCTCACCATGTTCCGCGACGATTTCGAATTTTCGGATGCCAATGGCCCCAGCCATCTGGGGCATGGCAACGCCGCTCCCCTCCCGCTTGCGGGAGAGGCTAGCGGAGCCGAGGCCATGACTCCCCCACCCCCAGCCCCTCCCGCAAGCGGGAGGGGAGTCGAAGCCGAAGGCTGGCAGCCCGATGCCGAGCGCGAACTGATGAAGATCCCGTTCTTCGTCCGCGGCAAGGCCAAGCGCAACACCGAACGCTACGCCAGCGAAAAGGGCGTCACCGCGATCACCGTCGAAACGCTTTACGAGGCGAAGGCCCATTATGCGCGTTGACCCTCCCGCCGCCGCTGCCGCCGTCAGCCCCGCCGTGCGCGTCGTCATCATAACGCTCGACAATCACCTGTCGGGCGCCATCCAGCGCGCCCGGGCGCGTTTCACCAAGGAACAGCCCGGCGTTTCGATCGGCTTCCACGCCGCCGCCGACTGGGAAGATGAGGCCAAGCTCGCTGCCGCCCGCGCCGACATCGCGCGCGGCGACATCATCCTGACCTCGATGATCTTCCTCGAAGACCAGATCCGCGCCATCAAACCGGCGCTCGAAGCCCGGCGCGAAGACTGCGACGCGATGGTCGGCATCATGTCGGCGAGCGAAATCGTCAAGCTGACGCGTATGGGCGACTATCGCATGGATGCGCCGCCCAAGGGGCCGCTCGGCTGGCTGAAAAAGCTGCGTGGATCGTCGAAGACCGGCGCGCCCAACAGCGGCGCCGCCCAGATGGCGGTGTTGCGGCGCCTGCCCAAGCTGCTGAAATGGGTGCCGGGCACCGCGCAGGACGTGCGCGCCTATTTCCTCACCCTGCAATATTGGCTCGCCGGGTCCGACGACAATGCCTTCGCCATGGTGCGGGCGCTCGTCGATCGCTACGCCGCCGGGCCGCGCGCCAGCTTGCGCGGCAGTTTCAAGGTCGAAGGTCCCCGCGAATACCCCGAAATCGGCGTCTATCACCCCGATCTGCCCGACCGGATGAGCGAGCGCCTCGCCGACCTGCCGGCGCGAAAGGTCGGGGCGGGCACCATCGGCCTCGTCCTGCTGCGCTCCTATGTCCTCGGCAATGATGCCAATCACTATGACGGCGTGATCCGCGCGCTCGAAGCCCGCGGCCTCAACGTCATCCCGGCGTTCGCCGGCGGCCTCGACGCCCGGCCGGTGATCGAGACATTGTTCATGAAGGACGGGGTGTCGACCGTCGATGCCGTCGTCAACCTGACCGGTTTCAGCCTTGTCGGCGGCCCGGCCTACAATGATTCAAAGGCCGCCGAGGAGATCCTCGCGCGCCTCGATCGCCCCTATATCTCGGCGCATCCGGTCGAATTCCAGTCGCTGCAGGGCTGGGGCGCCAACCGCCAGGGGCTGCTGCCGCTCGAATCGACGATCATGATCGCCATTCCGGAACTTGATGGCGGCACCACGCCGATGGTCTTCGGTGGGCGTTCCGATGGCACCGACGCTGCCTGCACCGGCTGTTCGCGCGGCTGCACCTGGGCGGTCGGTGGCCAGGTCCGCGCCATGCAGGCCTGCCCCGAACGCGCCGAAGCGCTGGCGGCGCGCATGGTCAAGCTGGTCGAGCTCCGCCGCGTTGCTGCCGCGCAGCGCAAGATCGGCGTCGTGCTGTTCAACTTCCCGCCCAATGGCGGCGCCGCCGGCACCGCGCAGTTCCTCGCGGTGTTCGAATCGCTCCACGAAACGCTAAAGCGGCTGCAGAGCGAAGGCTATGACGTCGATGTGCCGGCAACCGCCGAGGAGGTTCGCACCCGCATCCTACAGGGCAATGCCCAGCGCCACGGCATGGAAGCCAATGTCCACGCCAAGGTGCCGGCCGAAACCATCGTCGCCAACGAGCCTTATCTGGCGGAAATCGAGGCCGAATGGGGCCCGGCGCCGGGCAAGCTGCAGTCCGACGGCCAGAATGTCTTCATTTTGGGCGCGCAGTTCGGCAACGTGTTCATCGGCATCCAGCCGGCATTGGGTTATGAAGGCGATCCGATGCGGCTGCTGTTCGAAGGCCGGTTTGCACCGACGCATGCCTTCATGGCGTTCTACCGCTGGCTGCGCGACGATTTCCGGGCGCATGCCGTGCTGCATTTCGGCACCCACGGCAGCCTCGAATTCATGCCGGGCAAGCAGACCGGGCTGACCGCGAGCTGCTGGCCCGAACGGTTGATCGGCGATCTGCCCAACATCTATCTCTATGCCGCCAACAATCCGTCGGAAGGCGTGCTCGCCAAGCGGCGGTCGGCGGCGACTCTGGTCAGCTACCTCACCCCGGCGCTGACAAATTCGGGCGTCTACAAGGGGCTGGCCGACTTGAAGGCCACCGTTGAGCGCTGGCGCAGCGCCGATCCGGCGAGCGACGAACTCGGTGCGCTGCACGAGGTCATCGTCGAACAGGCAGCGGCGCTCGATCTCGATGCCAGCGACGTGCCGGCACTGGCGGCCAAACTCTATGAAATCGAACGCGAACTGATCCCGCAGGGGCTGCATGTTGCCGGCCAGGCCGCGACGGTCGAGGAACGCGTCGACATGCTGGCCGCGGTCGCCGGCACCCGCGAGGAACATCTGCCGCGTGCGACGATCGAAGGGCTCGTCACCGGCACCGTTCGCGCCGACACGCCGTTGCTCAAGGAACTGGCAGCGCTCGATGCGGCGCTGGCGACCAACCATGAACTCGACGGCCTGATGCACGCGCTTGCCGGCAACTACATCCGGCCGGTGTCGGGTGGCGACATTCTGCGCAGCCCCGAAATCCTGCCGACCGGCCGCAATATCCACGGCTTCGATCCGTTCCGCCTGCCCTCGGCCTATGCGGTCAAGGATGGCTTTGCCCAGGCGCAGCGCATCGTCGATCGCAGCGTCGCGGATTCGGGCCATATTCCCGAAACCGTCGCGATGGTGCTGTGGGGCACCGACAATCTCAAATCCGAAGGCGCGCAGCTGGCGCAGGCCCTCGCGCTGATCGGCGCCCGGCCGCGCTTCGACAGCTACAACCGCCTTGCCGGCGCCGAGCTGATCCCGCTGGCGGAACTCGGCCGGCCACGCATTGATGTGGTGGTGACGCTGTCGGGGGTATTCCGCGACCTGCTGCCGCTGCAGACGCGGATGCTGGCCGAGGCGGCGCTGCTCGCGTCACAGGCCGACGAGCCGACGACGCACAATTTTGTTCGCAAGCACAGCCTCGCGCATGCCGCCGAGCATGGTTGCGACCTCGAAACCGCAGCACTGCGGGTCTATTCGAATGCCGAAGGGGCCTATGGCGCCAACGTCAATTTGCTGATCGATTCGAGCGGCTGGACCGACCCCAATGAACTCGCCGACTGCTATGAACGGCAAAAGGGCTTTGCCTATGGCGTCAAGGGCCAGCCGGTGCGCCAGGCCGGGCTGCTCGCGTCGGCGCTGAAGACCGTCGATTGCGCCTATCAGAACCTTGAAAGCGTCGAGCTCGGCATCACCGCCATCGACCAATATGTCGATACGCTCGGCGGCATCAGCCGCGCCATCACCCGCGCCAAGGGCGGCGAAACCGCGCCGGTCTATATCGGCGACCAGACGCAAGGCGCGGGCAAGGTGCGGTCGCTGAACGAACAGGTCGCGCTCGAAACCCGCACCCGCATTTTGAACCCGGTCTGGCAGGAAGGCCTGCTGCGCCACGGTTACGAGGGCGTCCGCCAGATCGAGGCGGCGGTAACGACGACGATGGGGTGGTCTGCGACAACGGGTGAGGTCGATCCCTGGGTATACCAGCGCATTACCGAGGCTTATGTTCTCGACGAGGCAATGCGCAACCGCATTGCCGAGATGAACCCGCGCGCCGCTGCCAAGGTCGCCAACCGGCTGATCGAGGCATCGGAACGCAATTACTGGTCGCCGGACGCCGCCACCCTGGCAGCGCTCTACGCGGCCACCGACGCCGCCGAGGATATCCTCGAAGGTGTTACGCAACAGGCGGCTTGAGGAACGAACATGGGACTATTGGATCTCGAACGCCCGACCACCCCGCCCGATGGCGAGGGCAGCCTGCAGGTCAAGCTCGACCCGAACATGAAGATCGGCAACGCCAAGGTCTTCGCCGTTTATGGCAAGGGCGGCATCGGCAAGTCGACGACATCATCGAACCTGTCGGCAGCGTTCTCGCTGCTTGGCAAGCGCGTGCTGCAGATCGGCTGCGACCCCAAGCATGATTCGACCTTCACGCTGACGAAGAAGCTGATGCCGACGGTCATCGACGTGCTCGAAACCGTCGAGTTCCATCACGAGGAGCTGCGGCCCGAGGACTATATGTTCGAAGGCTATAACGGCGTGATGTGCGTGGAGGCGGGCGGCCCGCCGGCGGGCACCGGCTGCGGCGGCTATGTCGTCGGCCAGACGGTCAAGCTGCTGAAACAGCACCATCTGCTCGAAGAAACCGACGTCGTCATCTTCGACGTGCTCGGCGATGTCGTTTGCGGCGGTTTTGCCGCCCCCTTGCAGCACGCCGATCGCGCGCTGGTCGTCGCTGCCAATGATTTCGACAGCATTTTCGCGATGAACCGCATCGTCGCCGCCATCAAGGCCAAGTCGAAGAATTACGAAGTCCGCATGGCCGGCGTCATCGCCAACCGCTCGGCGCAAACCGACGAGATCGATCGCTTCTGCGCCGCCACCGGCCTCGAAACGCTGGCGCATTTCCCCGATCTCGACGCCAACCGGCGCTCGCGGCTGAAGAAATGCACCATCTTCGAAATGGATTTGACGCCCGAGATCGAAGCCGTCTGCAACGAATACAAGCGCCTCGCGGCGACACTCTGGGCCGGCACGCGGCCGCTCGAGGCCAATCCGATGAAGGATCGCGACATCTTCGAGTTCCTCGGTTTCGAATGAGCAAGGCGGCCGCCTCGACCGTTGCCCCGGGCTGGGACGCCAAGCGTGTCCGGCTCGAGGAGTATTTCGACCGCACGGCGTTCGATGCCTGGGCGGCGCTGACCAGCGACGCGCCGGTATCGAAGATCCGCGCCACCGTCCGCGCCGGTCGCGAGGACATGCGCAACATGCTGCTGTCGTGGCTGCCGCAGGACCTGACCGGGCGGCGCATTCTCGATGCCGGTTGCGGCACCGGCGCGCTGGCGGTGGAGGCGGCGCGGCGCGGCGCCGATGTCGTCGGCATCGACGTGTCGCCGCAGCTGATCTCGATCGCCGTCGAGCGCGCGCCGAAGGATGTGCACGGCAAGGTGCAGTTCCTGTCGGGCGACATGCTCGATCCGCGCCTTGGACACTTTGATCACATTGTGTCCATGGACGTGCTGATCCACTACGAGGCCGACCAGATCGCCACCGCCGCGGCGGGCCTTGCCGAGCGCGCGCGCGAAAGCCTGATCTTCACCTTCGCTCCCGGCACGCCCTTGCTGCGCACCGCACGCGCCATCGGGCAGTATTTCCCGAAATCCGACCGGTCGCCGAGCATCATCCCGGTCAGCCATGACAATCTGCGTTCGCGCTTCAGCCGGTCGATGCCGCGCGCCAGGCTCGGCCGCGACCAGCGCGTCAGCCGCGGCTTCTACACCAGCCATGCCCAGGAGTTGCTGACGGCATGACGCTGCGTTTGCCCGAAAAAGGCGCCGGCATCTGGATGCGGATGGGCACCAATTTCCTGCCCTTCGCCGATGCTGCCAGCGCCGACCTGCCGTTGCCGCGGCTGTTGCGGCTGTCGCTGTTCCAGGTTTCGGTCGGCATGGCGTTCGTACTGATCAACTTCACGCTCAACCGCGTGATGATCGTCGAGCTTGGCGTGCCCGCCGCGCTGGTCGCCGTCATGGTGGCGCTGCCGCTGCTGTTCGCGCCGGCGCGCGCGCTTATCGGCCACAAATCCGACAACCACGTCTCGGTGCTCGGCTGGAAACGCGTGCCCTATATCTGGTTCGGCACGATGATGCAGTTCGGCGGGCTGGCGCTGATGCCGTTCGCGCTGCTGCTGATGACCGGCAAGGGCGAAAATGCCGGGCCGGAGCTCGGCGTCGCCGGGGCCTGCCTCGCTTTCCTGTTCGTCGGCGCCGGCATGGCGACGGCGCAAACCGCCGGCCTCGCGCTCGCCACCGACCTCGCGCCGGAACACAAGCGCCCGCGCGTCGTCGGGCTGCTTTATGTGATGTTCCTTGCTGGCATGTTCGTCAGCTCGCTCGTGCTCGGCCGCCTGCTCACCGATTTCGAAGCCACCAAGCTCGTCCAGGTCATCCAGGGCACCGCGGTGCTGACCGTGCTCGTCAATGTCATCGCGCTGTGGAAACAGGAAGCCCGGGTGTTCGGCGGCACGCGCCGCGACCCCGATGCCGATTTCTCGGCGGAATGGCGCGCCTTTGTGGCGCCGGCCAAAACCCGGCGGTTGCTGGTGGCGCTGGCTCTTGGTGCCGCCGGTTTCGGCATGCAGGATATCCTGCTCGAACCTTATGGTGGACATGTCCTCGGCCTGTCGGTCGGGCAAACAACCGCGCTGTCGGCGCTGTGGTCGGCGGGCATGATCACCGGCTTCGCCCTGGCGGCGCGGGCGCTCGATCGCCATGCCGATCCCTATCGCATGGCCGGCTATGGCGTCCTCATCGGCATCATGGCCTTTGCCACTGTCGTGTTGTCGGCGCCGCTGAAATCGCCTGCCGTGCTTTGTGTCGGCACCGGCGGCATCGGGCTCGGCGGCGGGTTGTTCGCGGTCGGCACGCTGATTTCGTGCATGAACCTGGCGCTGCCCGGCAAATCCGGGCTGGCGCTCGGTGCCTGGGGCTCGGTGCAGGCCAGCGCCGCCGGGGTGGCCATCCTGCTGTCGGGGTCGCTCGCCGACGGTTTCGAAGCGATTGCCATGTCGGGGCGCCTCGGTGCCGGCTTCGTCGATCCGGCGAGCGGCTACAGTTTCGTCTGGCACGTCGAGATTGCACTGTTGTTTGCCACACTTATTGCCCTTGGCCCGCTGGCGCGGCGAGCCCCGGACATTGCCACCCGCGCCCGCTTCGGCCTTGCCGAAATCCCAACCTGAGGGGAGTCGAGAACATGTCCAATGTCATTATCGTCGGAGGCCTCGACGTTGCCGAGCTGGTCTTCTACCTGTTTTTCGGGTTTTTCCTGTGCCTAGTCTGGTATCTCAACCGCGAAAGCCGCCGCGAAGGCTATCCGCTCGAACATGATCTGACCGGCAAGGTCGGCGATGACATCGGCCGGCTCGATTTCAGCAAGCCCAAATTCTTCAAGCTGCCGTTCGATCGCGGCACCTATTCGCCCGAAGCCGTGCCGCGTGACGCGATCCCGACCAACGTGCTGCCGCGCCGCAATTCGGGTGAACCGCTCGATGTCGTCGGCGATCTGCTCAACTCGGGTCTCGGCCCCGCGGCCTATGCCCAGCGCGCCGATCGCCCCGATGTCGACATGTACAACCGGCCGCGGATCGTGCCGATGCGCATCGCCGAACATATCGTCACCGAAGCGCGCGATGTCGATCCGCGCGGGCTGCCGGTCACCGGCCTCGACGATGTCATCGCCGGCACGGTACGCGACATCTGGGTCGATCGGTCGGAACATGTCGTGCGCTATGTCGAAGTCGCGCTGACCGGGGGTGGCACCGTCCTGCTGCCGATGCCGATGGCACAGGTTTCGCGCCGCAACGTGCTGTGCGACGCCGTCACCGGGGCGCAGATCGCCAGCGCGCCGCAACTGGCGTCGCCCGACCAGATCACCCTGCTTGAGGAAGAAAAGATCCAGGCCTATTTCGGGGCCGGCTATCTGTGGGCCACGCCGGCGCGATCGGAGCCGCTGCTGTGACGACTGAGTATGAAATCGAACCGGTAAAGGGGTTGCCCGGCGACCTGCCGAAAGGCGAATCGATCGTCTGGCAGGGCGCGCCGGCATGGCAGGGGCTGGCGCGCGGTGTTTTCCACACCCGGCTCGTCGCCATCTGGTTCGCTTTCGTTGCGATGCTGGCCTTTTTCGCCGGCGGTACCGGTTTGCTCGGCGCGATCGTCACGCTGGGTGTCGCCGGGCTCGGTCTCGCCATCCTCGCCGGGCTCGCCTGGGCGCAAGCGCGATCGACGGTCTATACCCTCACCGAAAAGCGGCTGGTGATGCGGTTCGGCATCGCGCTGCCGAAATGCGTCAACCTGCCATTGGCGCTGATCGAAAGCGCCGATCTGAAGCCTGCTGGCCCCGCCCGCGCCGATGTGGCGCTGAAGATCCATGGCCGCTTCCCGCTCGGCTGGCTGCAGATGTGGCCGCACGTCCGCCCGTGGAAGATCGCCTATCCGCAGCCGATGCTGCGCGCCGTGCCGGATAGCTTTGTCGCAATCCTCGCCGATACGCTTGCCAAGGCCGATCCCGGTCGCCACCGTCCAGTCGCAACAGCGCCCGCCCCGGTCGGCAGCGCGCAACCGATCGGAGTGGCGGCATGAGCGATTTTCGCGGCGAGGAGTTTCCAAAGGGCGCGCTCTATGCCGCGGCCGGCCTCGTCGGCATCACCATCGTCGTTGTTTTCGGCATTCGTTTCGGCGTGCTGCCGGGCCGCGAGACCGCACCACAACTGCGCGTCGAAAAGCAGGTTGCTGCGACCGTGAGCCGCGAATTCCGTTTTGCCGACCGCAAGGATGGCGCCCTGGTCGCCACCGATGCCAAGACCGGCGAGGTTGCGCTGATCCTCGAGCCCGGCTCCAACAGCGGTTTCATCCGCGGCGTGATGCGCGGGCTGATGCGCGAACGCATGCTCCACGAGGTGCCGCGCGATGGCGCCGTCACCGTGACGCAATGGCGCGACGGCGCGCTGACGCTGCAGGACAAATCGACCGGCCGCATCATCGAGCTCGGCAGTTTCGGCCATACCAACCGCGCCGCCTTTGCGCAGCTGCTGGTGCCCGGCCAGCATGTCATCAAGAGCCTTGCCGGCACGACGCCGCAAAGCGCTCCGCCGGGGCTCGAGATCAACACCAGCGTCAGCCCGGAGGCATTGAAGGCGCTGAAGCCGCTCCCCAGCAATGGCAGCGCTCCGTCATGACGCGGATGTTCGCCCGGGAGCAGTGGGAAACCGGCTGCACCATCGCGGTGGAACACACCGCCGACGCGCTGCACGCGCATGTCGAGCTTGATGGCAATGTGCCGCTCGGCCCCGGTGACCAGGTCCGCGTCCACGGCGCGCCGGTGCGACTGCCGTTCGGCGAGGCCATCACCTTGCGGCGCCGCGCCACGGTGTCGCGCGCCAGCCTGGTGGTGCAATGGTGGACCAAACTGCGCGCCCAGTTCGATCTGACCGAGCTTTACGAGATCACCTTCACGTCGGAGAAGCCGCGATGAACGCGCAAGTCAAAATCGCCCGTGCCGAGGGCGAAGCCGATCGCGATGTCGTCATCACCAAGGATGTGACGCAGGCGATGGCGAATGAGGACACCGTTCTCAGTCCGCGATTCTACACCACCGATTTCGACGCCATGGACCGCATCGACGTGTCGGGTGTGCGCGGCGAATGGGATGCGTTGATCGCCGAAATGACCGCCGATCCCAACAAGCGCCATTTCAAGCGCACCGAGGAATTCGACGGCGTCATCGAGAACCTGCCGCCGGCGCTGCGGATCGAATTCACCGATTTCCTGGTGTCGTCGATGACATCGGAATTTTCGGGCTGCATCCTCTATTCCGAAATCGCCCGGCGGGTGAAGAATCCCGACGCCAAGGCGCTGTTCAAGCTGATGGCGCGCGATGAATCGCGCCATGCCGGGTTCATCAACGACAGCCTGAAGGACGCCGGCATCGGCATCGACCTGGGCTTCCTCACCAAGACCAAGAAATACACCTATTTCCGGCCGAAATTCATTTATTACGCGACCTATCTGTCGGAAAAGATCGGCTACGCCCGCTACATCACCATCCACCGCCATTTCGAGCAGCATCCCGAGCTGCGCTTCCACCCGATCTTCAAATGGTTCGAGGCGTGGTGCAACGACGAGTTCCGCCACGGCGAGGCGTTCGCGCTGCTGATGCGCGCCGATCCCAAGCTGCTGTCGGGCTACAACAAGCTGTGGATCCGGTTTTTCCTCGTTGCCGTCTATGCGACGATGTACGTCCGTGACCATAATCGCCCGGTCCTGTACGAAGCCTTTGGCATCGATCCGACAGCCTATGATTTCAAGGTCTTCTCCATCACGACGCTCATCACCCGGCAGGTCTTCCCGATCGCGCTCGACACCGATTCGCCGAAATTTCGCGCGTTGCTCGAAAAGATGCGGACGATTTCGGCGGGGATCGACGCGGCTCGTACGCAGGGTGGCGCCGTGGCGGCGGTGAAGCGCCTTGGCCTCAAGCTGGCCGCTGGCCTTACCTTTGCCCGGCTGTACCTGCACCCTGTGGAACACAGCGCACTGCCCGCCACCGTCCGGCTGCAACCGGTCTGGTAGTCCCGTGTCCGCGCTCGCCTTGCCCCTGTTGTTTGCGACCGTGCTGTGGTTCGTCGCCACTGGCTTTGTGCTGTGGCTCGACCGGTTGCCGTCGACGACCTGGCCGGCAAGCCTTGTTGGCGCGACAGTGGCGAGCGGTTTCGCGATGGCCGGGATCATCGCCACCGCGCCGATGACCGGCAGCGCCGCGGCCTATGCGGCCTTTGCCTGTGCGCTGGTGCTGTGGGGCTGGCACGAACTCAGCTTCCTGATGGGCTTTGTCACCGGGCCGAATCGCGCCCCGTGCCCGCCCGATGCGCGCGGCTGGCGGCGTTTCTGCCTCGCGGCGGCCACGCTGATCCATCACGAGGTGGCGATGTTTGCCACGGTGCTGGTGATTGCCGCCGCCACCTGGAACAACCCGAACCAGACTGCGACCCTGACCTTTGTGCTGCTGTTCGTCATGCGGCTGTCGGCAAAGTTCAACATCTTTGCCGGCGTACCGCATCTTTCGACCGAAATGATGCCCGAACACATGCGCTATCTCGCCAGCTATTTCCGCATTCGGCCGGCGAGCGGCTTCTTCGTCGCCAGCCTCAGCCTGATCTCGATCCTCGCCGCCTGGCTCGGCAATGCCGCGCTGCAGGCCGAGGACGGGCTGGCGACCGGCTATGCGCTCGCATTTGCCCTCGTCGTGCTGGCCTTTATCGAGCATGGGTTCCTCGTCGTGCCGTGGCAGGACACGTCGCTGTTCCGCTGGGCGATGACCGACCACGCAAACATCCGTATAGGCCCGGCGCGTCAAAAGGCCGACGCGCAGGGTGCTGAATCAATCGTTTCGCCTGGTTCAAATGGGCTTGCAGCCCTTGAAACCGCAGGGCAATAAGGGTTCGGGGAGATATCAATGGATTATGAAGCCCACTTCCAGGCTGCACTCGACGGCCTGAAGGAACGCGGAAACTACCGTGTCTTCGCCGAACTGCAGCGCCAGCGCGG
>JANOCM010000215.1:0-5353 GCA_031412175.1 Alphaproteobacteria bacterium | reverse complement strand
TTCAGCACCGCCGGAATGTCGATTTCCTGCATGAAGCCATAGCGGATGAACAGCCGGTAGAAATTGCTGCCGAGATCGACGACGCCGATGCGATCCTCGTCCGACACGAACGGCACTTCCTCGATGACCACGGTCAGGATCATGATGCGATCGTGCAGCACCTTGTTGTGCTTGAGATTATGCAGCAGCGCCGGCGGCACGCCCTTGGGCGCCGTCGTCATGAACACGGCGGTGCCGGGCACGCGGGTGGCGGCGCCGGCGGCGGACTTGATGAACACCTCCATCGGCATCGCGCTTTCGCGCAAGCGATCCTGCATCAGCGAGCGGCCCTTGGCCCAGGTCGTCAGGAAGGTGAAGGTTATGGCGCCGACGAGCAGCGGGAACCAGCCGCCATCGGGGATCTTGGTCATGTTGGACGCCAGATACGCCGCATCGATGACAAGGAACGTGCCGACGAAGCCGAACGCCAGCCAGCGGTTCCATTTCCACACCGTCAGCACCAGCACCGCCATCATGCAGGTGGTGATGAACATGTTGCCGGTAACCGCGATGCCATAGGCCGAGGCAAGGTTCGACGACGACCGGAAGCTGAACACCAGCAGCACGACCATTGCCAGCAGGCCCCAGTTGACCAGCGGGATGTAGATCTGCCCCGCCGCCGACGCCGACGTGTGGGTGATCTTCACCCGCGGCAGGAAGCCCAGTTGCACCGCCTGCTGGACGACCGAGAACGCCCCGGAGATGACCGCCTGGCTGGCGATGACGGTGGCCATCGTCGCCAGCCCGACGAGCGGCAGCCGCGCCCAGTCGGGCGCCATCAGGAAGAACGGGTTGGCGATCTTTTCCGGCGACGCCAGCACCAGCGCCGACTGGCCGAAATAGTTGAGCAGCAGCGCCGGCATGACGAAATACAGCCACGACAGCTGGATCGGCTTCCTGCCGAAATGCCCCATGTCGGCATAAAGCGCCTCGGCCCCCGTCACCGACAGCTCGACCGAGCCGAGCGCCAGGAAGCCCAGCCCCGGATTGTCGAGGAAGAAGCGCACCGCCCAGATCGGGTTGATCGCCTGCAGGATCGCCGGGTTCTGCAGCATCTGGTACAGGCCCATCACGGCAATGACGACGAAATAAACCAGCATGATCGGCGCGAACAGCGCGCCGACCTTGGCAGAGCCCCGCGCCTGCAACAGGAACAGGCCGATGAGGATGCCGATGGCGATCGGCAGCACCAGCCGCTGCAGGCCGGGGCTGACGACGGTCAGGCCCTCCACCGCCGACAGGACCGAAATCGCCGGGGTGATGATGCAGTCGCCGATGAACAGCGCCGTTGCCAGCACGCCGAGCAGGCCGAGATAGCGCGTGCTCTTGGCGCTGTGCGACGACAGCCGCGAGATCATCGCCAGCAGCGACAGGCTGCCGCCTTCGCCGCGATTGTCGGCGCGCAGGATGACGAGGATGTATTTCAGCGTCACGATCAGCGTCATCGTCCAGAAGACGAGGCTCATGATCCCGAAGACATGGAGCTGATCGACCGCCAGCTTGTGGTGGCCGGTAAAGGTTTCCTTCAACGCATAGAGCGGGCTGGTGCCGATATCGCCGAACACCACGCCGATCGCCCCCACCGCCAGCCGGGCAGTGCCCTGCGGCGCATGCGCGTGCGGATCGTGATTGGTCGTGGGCGTCGCGGCGGTATCGCTCGACATATCGTCTTTGGTTCCTGCGGGAAGCGCGCGGCGCGGTAGCACAGGCACAGGAGGGCCGCAATGTGGCGGTCATCTGCTGTCCATCTCGACTGTCGCCAGCGAGCAAGGCTCGCTATGGTGGCGGCAGAGCCCTAATTTCGGAGAAGTTCATGCGCGTCGGTGTCCCCAAGGAGATCAAGGTCCATGAATATCGGGTCGGGCTGACCCCGCCGTCGGTCGCCGAACTGACCGCGCGCGGCCACAAGGTGATCGTCGAAACCGGCGCCGGCGGCGGCATCGATTTCACCGATGGCGATTATGTCGCAGCCGGGGCGACGATCGCGCCCGATGCGCCGGCGGTGTTTGCGGCCGCCGACATGATCGTCAAGGTCAAGGAACCCCAGCTCCACGAATGCGCCTGGCTGCGGCCCGAACAGACCTTGTTCACCTATCTCCACCTCGCCGCCGACAAGCCGCAGGCCGAGGCGCTGATGGCCAGCCACGCCACCTGCATCGCCTATGAAACCGTCACCGATCGCAATGGCGGGCTGCCGCTGCTGCGGCCGATGTCGGAAGTCGCCGGCCGGATGAGCGTCCAGGTCGGCGCGCATTATCTCGAAAAGGAACAGGGCGGCCGCGGCATCCTGCTCGGCGGCGTGCCGGGCGTGGCGCCGGGGCGAGTCGCCATCCTCGGCGGCGGCGTCTCGGGGCTGAATGCCGCGCAGATGGCCGTCGGCATGCGCGCCGATGTCACCATCTATGACATTTCGACGGCGCGGCTGGCCGAGATCGACGAGATTTTCGAAGGCCGGGTGAAGACGGCGTTTTCGTCGCGCGCCGCCATCGCCGCCGCCATCGCCCGCGCCCATGTCGTGATCGGCGCGGTGCTGATCCCCGGCGCCGCTGCACCCAAGCTGGTCAGCCGCGACATGCTCAAGCTGATGAAGCGCGGCAGCGTCCTCGTCGACATCGCCATCGACCAGGGCGGCTGTTTCGAAACCAGCCGGGCGACGACGCACGCCGACCCGGTCTATGTCGTCGATGGCATCATCCATTATTGCGTCGCCAACATGCCCGGCGCGGTGGCGCGGACCTCGACCTTTGCGCTCAACAACGCGACCTTGCCGTTCGTGCTGCGCCTCGCCGATCATGGCGCCGCGGGTGCGATGGCCACCGATCCGCACCTTGCCGAGGGGCTCAACGTGGCGGGCGGCCATATCCGCCACAAGGCGGTCGCCGACGCGCTGCAGCTGCAGTTCGTGGCCTGAACCATGGCCTTCCGCATCGGCTTCCTGCCTTACCCCAATGTCACCCAGCTCGACATGACCGGGCCGGCGCAGGTGCTCAGTCGGATGCCCGGCGCGACGGTCAATTATGTCTGGCACAGCCTCGACCCGGTGATGAGCGACTGCCGGCTGGCGCTGGTGCCGACCCTGACGCTGGCCGACAGCGGCCAGTTCGACATGGTCTGCGTGCCCGGCGGCTATGGCTGCACGGCGGTCATGCACGACGCGGTGGTGCTCGACTGGCTGCGTGACCAGGCAAAGGGGGCGCGGCTGATGACCAGCGTCTGCACCGGTTCGCTGATCCTCGCCGCCGCCGGGCTGCTCAAGGGCTATCGCGCCGGCTGCCATTGGGCGTGGGGCGACAGCCTGTCGAAATTCGGCGCGACCTGGGTGGCGGAGCGGACGGTCGTCGACCGCGACCGCATCACCGCCGGCGGCGTGACGGCAGGTATCGATTTCGCTTTCCGCGTCATTGCCGAATTGCACGGCCAGGATATTTCGGATGCCGTGCGGCTGGCGCTCGAATATGATCCGGAAAGCCGCGCCGGCGGCACCCCGGCGACGGCGCGGCCGGAAATCCTGGCGATGGTCAAGGGCGCGATGGCGGGACGGCTGGGCGAACGCCAGGCCGAGATCGATGCGGCGGCAGAGGGGTTTAGATAGCGCGGTGCGTCATTCCGCCACACAAGGCCGATGAACAAATCTTCATGAACATTGCGTCATTCTGCATGGGCGGTGCGTAACTCGCGATCGGGGGACCAATCCCAACCGAAAGGATCGCAGCCATGATGCCCAGTCGCTTGTCGCGTATTTCGACACTGAAACTTGCCGCTACCGCCCTCGCCATCGCGCTGCCCACCTCGCAGGCCTCCGCCGAACGGATTTTCGGCCTTGCCAGCGGCAGCATCGTTACCTTCGATTCCACCGCGCCAGGTGTCATCACCTCCAGCCGCACGATCACCGGCGTCGCCAGTGGCGACACGCTGGTCGGGCTCGACCTGCGCCCGGCGACCGGCACGCTGTACACCGTCGGCACCAGCGGCAATCTTTATGCGCTGACGCTCGCCGCCGGCGGCACCTATGCCGCGACCAGCGTCGGCAGCATCGCACCCCAGCCGGCCGGCAGCAGCTTCGGCATCGATTTCAACCCGGTGCCCGACCGGCTGCGCCTGATCAGCGACACCAACCAGAATTTGCGGATCAACCCCGCCAATGGCGCCACGATCAACGATACCGCCATCACGCTCAACGGCAGCAGCACCGTCGACATCGTCGCATCGGCCTATGCCAATAATCGTGCCGGCGTGCTGACGACGACGCTCTATGGCCTCGATGCCGCCAGCGACAGCCTGATCCGCTCGACCAACGCCAATGCCGGCACCTATGTCGGCGTCGGCCCGCTGGGCTTTTCGTTCAGCGTCGGCGATCGCGTTGCCTTCGATATCTCGGGGCTGACCAGCAATGCGTTTTTCTCGATCGGCGACAATTTCTACAGCGTCAACCTGGCGACCGGCGCCGGCAGCTTCATCGGCGGCGTCGGTGTCGAAGGGCTGACCGGGCTGACCGCCGGCGCGGTGCCCGAACCCGCAAGCTGGGCGATGCTGATCGCCGGCTTCGGCCTGGTCGGTGGCGCGATGCGCCGCCGCACCCTGGCGACCGTCGCGGCCTGAGGTGATTTGCGACCGGTGGCTCAGCCGCCGCCGGTCGCCTACCCCAGACGCGACGCGACCATTTTCAGATCGTCGACAAAACGCGCGCGCTCGGCAGCAGCAAGCGCCGGGTCCTCGATCCGCAACAGGTAACTCGGGTGGACGGTGATCCACAGCTCCGACCCGTCGGGCTGGACCAGCGGTTCGCCGCGCACCTTTGAAATCGTCACCGCCTTGCCGGTAACGCCGCGCGCCGCGGTCGCCCCCAGCGCGACGATGATCCTTGGCTTCAGCGCGGCGCGCTCGGCATCGAGCCACCAGCGGCAGGCGTTGATTTCGCCGGTATCGGGCTTGGCGTGGATGCGCCGCTTGCCGCGGGGTTCGAACTTGAAATGCTTGACGGCGTTGGTGACATAGGCACGCCGCCGGTCGATGCCCGCTTCCACCAGCGCCGCATCGAACACCTGGCCGGCCGGACCGACGAACGGCCGCCCGGCGATATCCTCCTGGTCGCCGGGTTGTTCGCCGACGAACATCAGTTCGGCATCGGCCGGGCCTTCGCCGAAGACCGTCTGCGTCGCCGGTTGCCACAAGGGGCAGCGCTGGCAGGCGCTGGCTTCGGCGCGCAAGCCGTCGATCGTGTCCGCCGGCGGGCGTTCGGCGCCGGCATCCAGCATCGTCTGGACCCGCGCTCCCGCGCCCGCGATCAGATCGGGGATCAGCGCGGCCTCGGGCA
>JANOCM010000214.1:0-3515 GCA_031412175.1 Alphaproteobacteria bacterium | reverse complement strand
GACGGCGAGATAGGTCTTGCCGGTGCCGGCGGGGCCAAGGGCGAAGATGATGGAATCGCGCGCCAGTGCCTCGATATAGCGGACCTGGGTGGGACTGCGCGCCGCGATGGTCTTGCGGCGGGTGCGGATGACGGCGGTGCTGGCGAGGCCCGAATCGGCGCTGACCAAACCGTCCAGCGAAGGATCCGCGGCGATGGCGACGGCGCCGACGACATCGCCGGCATCGATCTTTTCACCATGCGCCAAGCGGTTGTAGAGCCCGGTCAGCACGTCGCGGGCGCGAGCGGCGGCATCGGCCTCACCCTCCACCTGCACCTTGTTGCCGCGCGCCGAAATATAGACGCCGAGCTGGCCCTCCAGCGCGATCAGATTCTGGTCGAATTCGCCGAACAGTGCGCCGAGCAGATAGGCCTTTTCGAATTCGATCTCGAGCCGGACGCGGTCGCTGGCGGCGACGGACGAGCGCTGCGGCTTTTTCGACATCAGGCGGCTGTTCTTTCTGCTGGGAGGGACAGGGGACTCGCTTCGACGCTATTGGGCTGGCCGGCGGTGATCTCGACCGCGACCAGGTCGCCGATTTTCGCGCCCGGTATCTCGACGACCGCCGATTGCAGCCACGGCGTCTTGCCGATCAATTGCCCGGGCTTGCGGCCGGCGCGTTCGAGCAGGATTTCGGTGCGGCGGCCGACGCTGGCGCGGTTGAATTCATAGGCGCCGGCGGTGATGGCGGCCTGCAGCCGGGCGAGGCGCTCCTCCTTCACCGGCTCGGGCACCTGATCGGCCATCAGCGCGGCGGGCGTGCCGGGCCGGATCGAATATTTGAAGCTGTAGGCCTGGGCATAGCCGACCTCCGCGACGATGCGCAGCGTTTCGGCGAAATCGGCCTCGGTCTCGCCGGGGAAACCGACGATGAAATCGCCCGACAGCGCGATATCGGGGCGAACGGCGCGCAGCTCGGCGAGTGTGGCCAGATAGGAGTCGCGGGTGTGGGCGCGGTTCATCGCCTTGAGGATCCGGCTGCTGCCCGATTGCACCGGCAAGTGGAGATAGGGCATCAATTTCGGGATATCGCGATGCGCCTCGATCAGCGCGCGGGTCATGTCGCGCGGGTGCGAGGTGGTGTAGCGGATGCGCTTGAGGCCCGCGATGTCGGCGAGCCGGGCGATCAGCAGCGGCAGGCTGTCGGTACCCGCGGCGCCGCCATCATAGGCGTTCACATTCTGGCCGATCAGCGTGATCTCGACCGCGCCGGCGGCGACCAGCGCCTCGGCCTCGGCGACCAGATCGGCCTGCGGGCGCGAGATTTCGCCACCGCGCGTATAGGGCACCACGCAGAAGGTACAGAATTTGTCACAGCCTTCCTGGACGGTCAGGAAGGCGCTGGCGCCCTGGTGACGGCGCGCCGGCAGATGATCGAATTTCGGGCTGGCCGGCATGTCGGTATCGATGGCGCGGCCCCAGCGCGCGCCGCGCGCATCCTCGGGAATGGCGGCGGCCTGTTTCAGCAGCGCCGGCAAATTGTGATAGGCGAGCGGCCCGACGATGACATCGACGGCGGGCGCGCGGCGGCCGATCTCGGCGCCTTCGGCCTGGGCGACGCAGCCGGCGGCGACGATCACCGGGCGGCTGCCGTCGGCGCGCGGTTTTTTCAGCCGGCCGATGTCGGAATACAGCTTTTCGGCGGCTTTCTCGCGGATATGGCAGGTGTTGAGGACGACGATATCGGCACTGTCGGGGCTGTCGACAGCGACATGGCCCTCGGCGGCGAGCAGGTCGCCCATGCGTTCCGAATCATAGACATTCATCTGGCAGCCGAAAGATTTGACGTGGTAACGGGACACTGGCTGCGACGACTCCGGCTTGACCGGCCTTGTCATAGCCTGTGCCGCAGGCTCCGTCACCCGCGCATCAACCCGCGATAGCCATTGGCGATGACGGTCTCGCAGTGTTGCGACAGCGCCTTGCGGTTGGCGAAATCGCCAGCGCGGATGGGCGGGTGGAAGATGATTTCCGCGCGCACCCGGCCCAGCGCCATGAACGCCATCGCATGCGGCATCAGCTCGGTATCGCCGATCCAGGCGAGATCGGGCAGGCGTTCGCGCGTCACCGGCATGTTGTTGACGCGGGTATAGGCGATGGTCACCGGCTGGACGATGCGGTCGGGCGATCCATCGGTAACCGCGAACAGCGACGATTTGAACGGCAGCACGCCGATGCCATCGCTGTTGGTGCCTTCGGGAAACAGAATGATATTGTCGCCGCGCGCCAACCGTTCGGCAATAGCGTCGCGCTGTTCGCCGGTCGATGTCCGGCGGGTGCGCTCGACATAGACGGTGCGCGCCAGCGTCGCCAGCCAGCCGACGACGCCCATGCCGCCGACTTCGGCCTTGGCAACGAACGCCGCCTTGATGCGCGCGCCAAGCACCGGGATATCGGCCCAGGAGACATGGTTCGCCACGAACAGCACGCCGCGGGCGCTGACCGGGCGGCCATGGCTGACGATGCGGATGCCGAGCGATCGCGACAGGCCGCGGTGGAATGCCATCGGCAGCCGCGCCGTGCCGCGCCCGGCAAGCCCACGCAGCATCAGCTCGGCGGGCACCAGCAATGTCGCGGTGGTGAGCAGGCCGGCAATGGCCTTGGTCGGCCCCAGGCGCTGGAAGCGCGGCCCGCCGCGGGCGCGGCGGATGGCGGGGGATGGCGGCGTGACGGCGTCGGCCACGGTCACGCCTGCGTGACGGCTTTGGAGATGGTCACGCGCGCCGCATCATGCCGCCGGCTTGGTCTTCACGCCGTAGAGTTCCATGCGGTGATCGACGAGGCGGAAGCCCAGCCGCTCGGCAATCCGCGCCTGCAGTTCCTCGAGCTCGTCGTCGTGGAATTCGATGACATTGCCGGTTTCGACGTCGATCAGGTGATCGTGATGCTCTTCCTGCACGGTTTCATAGCGCGATCGCCCGCCCTGGAATTCATGGCGTTCGATGATGCCCGATTCCTCGAACAACTTGACCGTTCGATAGACCGTCGCGATCGAGATCTTCGGATCGACGGCGGCGACGCGGCGGTGCAGCGCCTCGACATCGGGGTGATCGTCGACTTCGCCGAGCACGCGCGCGATGACGCGGCGCTGCTCGGTGATACGCAGGCCCTTTTTGAGGCACAGCGCCTCGACGTCGATGGTTGCGCCCATGGCCTACCTTTCCTGCCGCCCGCCTTCAGATAGGCGGGCGGAGGAACGCGGGCAAGCCGGACATTCGCCGCGCCGTGGTGCCGGCCCGGCGAATTTGCGTCAGGCGACGACCTTGCGCGGCCGGCCGCGGGGCTTGCCGCCGACCTTGGCGATGCGCTTGGTGCCAAGACCGATCGATTTGGCCAGCGTCCGGCGCTGTTCGGCATAGTTGGGGGCGACCATCGGATAGTCGGCAGGCAGGCCCCATTTGGCGCGATACTGGTCCGGCGTCATGCCATAGCGCGTCATCAGGTGACGCTTGAGCATCTTCAGCTTTTTGCCGTCT
>JANOCM010000213.1:0-3211 GCA_031412175.1 Alphaproteobacteria bacterium | reverse complement strand
CGCGGCGGCGAGGATGGCGCGCAATTGCGCCGCATCGGGGCCGGGGACGACCATGTCGCGGGCCTTTCCCGACCGCCGCGTGGCAAGCAGCGTTGCGGCGGATGTGGTGTCGTTGAAACCTGTCATGCGCCTTTCCTATCGCGCCGCTTGCGCCGGCGCCACTTCGCTCGCTATCGTGGAACGATTAACCGGCGTCGTATCGCCGGATCGAGGGTTCGGGAGTTTTCAGATTTGACCGATATTGCCGCCGGCGCGACGCCCGCGACTCCCGGCATCGACACGCGGCCGCAGTGGTTTGGCCACCCGGCGCAGCTGGCGCGGCTGTTCACCACCGAAGCGATGGAGCGGTTCGGCTATTACGGCATGCGAGCGCTGCTGACGCTGTATCTCGCCGACCATTTCCTGTTCAACGACACGACGACGACCAGCCTTTATGGCGGCTTCACCGCGCTGGTATATTTGACCCCGCTGGTCGGCGGCCTGATCGCCGATCGTTATCTGGGGTCGAAGCGATCGGTGAAATTCGGCGCCATCGTCATGGCGGCGGGTTATTTCATCCTCTGCTTCGGCGGCGAGGCAGCCAAGCCCTATGCGATGGTCGAGGGAACGCGCTACGAAGTCGTCGTCGACAAATCGACGCCCGCCAAGCAGCAATATATCGTCGACGGCGGTCAGAAGCTGGCGATCAAGGGCAATGACGACGGCACGATCGCGCTGACCGGTGCCGATGGCAGCGTTGCCCGCACCATCCCCAAGGGCGGCTTCATTGCCGGCGGCGATCGCGATCCGCTGTTTACCGCCATATTGCTCATCGGCCTCAGCGCCGTCACCATCGGCAACGGCTTCTTCAAGCCCAACATCTCGACGATGGTCGGCTCGCTCTATGCCAAGGGCGACAACCGCCGCGATGCCGGCTTCACCATCTTCTACATGGGCATCAACCTCGGCTCGCTCGGCTCGCAGCTCGCCTGTCCGTTTCTCGCCGATCGCTACGGCTGGTGGGCGGGGTTCCTGCTCGCCGCCATCGGCATGACGATCAGCTGGGCGCTCATCCAGTTCGCCGGGCCGAAACTTGCCGGCTATGGCGAGGCGCCGCCGCAGGAGGGCAAGGACAGGTCGCTGCTGATCTACGCCGGCGCCATCCTCGCCATCCCGCTGGTCTGGTTCCTGTTCCGCAACCTGATGGAGGCGCCGCCGCCGGTCGCGGGGCAGGGCTTCATCGGCTATGTCCAGGGCCTGCCGATCCTGGGGCGGGTGCTGTTCGGCACCTTCCTCGTTTCGGTCATCGCGATCCCGATCTGGTCGTTCCGCGTCGGCACCCGCGCCGAGTTCGAAATGATGCTCGCGGCGATCGTGCTCATCGTCTTCAACGTCGTCTTCTGGACGCTGTTCGAACAGGCGGGATCGTCGCTGACGCTGTTTGCCGATCGCAACACCAACCTTTCGGTGTTCGGCTGGTTCGATATCTCCGCCGGGCAGACGCAGTTCTTCAATGCCTTCTGGATCGTCACCCTGGCACCGGTGTTCAGCGCATTGTGGCTGGCGCTCGCGAGGCGCGGACTCGAACCCGGCATTCCGATCAAGTTCGGCATTGCGCTGGTTGGCGTCGGCGCCGGATTCCTGTTCCTCGTCTGGGGCACCAGCTTTGCCGGGCCGGATTTCAAGGTCGGGCTGTGGTGGCTGGCGGGGCTCTACCTTATCCATTCGATGGCCGAGCTGTGCATCTCGCCCGTAGGCCTCAGCATGATCACCAAACTGTCGATCGCGCGGATTGTGGGCATGATGATGGGCGTGTGGTTCCTGTCGATCAGCTGCGCGCAATATGTCGCCGGCGTCGTCGCGCAAGTCAGCAGCGTTGAAACCGTCGGCGGCCAGGTCACCAATCTGAAGGTCAGCCTCGACACCTATGCCGGGGTGTTCCAGACCATCGGCTGGATATCGGTCGGCATCGGGCTGGCGCTGCTGGTGATCTCACCGCTGATCAAGCGCTGGATGCACGGAGTCCAATGATGCGTGTCGCGCCGTTCGTCGTGCTGCTGGCGCTTGCCGGCTGCGCCACCACCAGCAAGCCGCCCGCCACCGCCGGCAGCAAGCCGGCAGAAGTCGTCGCGATCCCGATGGATCCCTATCCGTCGACCTATCGCGCTTACCCCGCGGTCACCACCGTGATCCAGAACGCCACGGTCTTCGACGGCACCGGCAAGAAATTCGCCCCCGGTGCGGTGCGGCTGGAGAATGGCAAGGTCGCCGAGATCGGCGCCACCGTCGCCATTCCGGCCGGCGCGGCGGTAATCGACGCCCAGGGCAAGTTCGTCACGCCGGGCGTCATCGATATCCACAGCCATCTCGGCGATTATCCCAGCCCGCAGGTCGATGCGGTATCCGACGGCAACGAGGCCACCAGCCCGGCACGGCCCGAGGTCTGGGCCGAACATTCGGTTTGGCCGCAGGATGCCGGCTTCGGCCGCGCGCTCGCCGGCGGCGTCACGACGTTCCATGTGCTGCCGGGCTCCGCCAACCTGTTCGGCGGCCGCGGCGTGACGTTGAAGACGGTTTATGGCCGCACCACCCAGCAGATGAAGTTCCCGGGTGCGCCCTACAGCCTGAAGATGGCCTGCGGCGAGAACCCCAAGCGAGTCTATGGCAATCGCAACCAACTGCCGGCAACCCGGATGGGCAACATCGCCTATGATCGCCAAACTTGGTCCGACGCGGTCATCTACAAGCGCAAATGGGACGATTATACCCGCCGCGCCAAGGCCGGGACTGCCAAGCCGACCGACGCACCGCGCCGCGAGATCGCCGGCGATACGCTGATGGGCGTGCTCAACGGCCAGATCCTCGTCGAGAACCACTGCTATCGTGCCGATGAAATGGCCAATGTCATCGATATGGCGCGCGAGTTCGGCTACAAGGTCACTGCCTTTCACCACGCCGTCGAAAGCTACAAGATCGCCGACCTGTTGGCGAGGGAGGGCATCTGCAGCGCGATGTGGGCGGATTGGTCGGGCTTCAAGATGGAAAGCTATGACGGCATCCGCGAGAATATTGCGCTGGTCGATCATGCCGGGGCCTGCGCCATCGTCCATAGCGATGATCCCAACGGCATCCAGCGACTGAATCAGGAGGCGGCCAAGGCAATGGCTGCCGGCAACCGCATGGGCTTCGGCATCACGCCGGAACACGCCTGGACGTGGCTGTCGCTCAATCC
>JANOCM010000212.1:0-4276 GCA_031412175.1 Alphaproteobacteria bacterium | reverse complement strand
CAGGTGGATCGGCTGGTCTTCCTCGTGATTGGTGTTCGACAGGAAAACGCTGGTCAGCTTGTCGAAACTGATGACACCGTCGGGCTTGGGATAGGCGATCGGCTTGGCATCGCTCTTGGTTTTCAGCGACTTGTAGTCGGGGTGGTTCTTCATCGTGAACGGCAAATTGTAGCCGAGATATTCCATCCACATCGTCACGCCGGCGAGGCCGGTGCCGACGAAATTGCCGTATTTTTCAACCAGTGGCAGCGTGTTGCGCACCATCTTGAGTTCTTCGAACACCCAGCTCTTCTTGTAGGCGGCGCCGTAATCGGCGAGCTCGTCGCTGCCGCGCTGGCTGGCGATCGCTTCGACCGCGGCGTCGGCGGCCATCATGCCGGTCTTCATCGCGGTGTGGCTGCCCTTGATACGCGGCACGTTGACGAAGCCGGCGCTGCACCCGATCAGCGCGCCGCCGGGGAAGGTCAGCTTCGGCACCGATTGCCAGCCGCCGTCATTGATCGCCCGCGCGCCATAGGAGACGCGGCGGCCACCCTCGAGGATCTCGCGGATCGCCGGATGGGTTTTCCAGCGCTGGAATTCATCGAACGGTGACAGATAGGGATTGGCGTAGTTGAGCCAGACCGAAAACCCCAGCGCGACCTGGCCATTGGCCTGATGATAGAGGAAACCGCCGCCATTGGCATCGCTCAGCGGCCAGCCTTGGGTGTGGAGCACCTTGCCCGGCACATGCTTTTCGGCGGGAATGTCCCACAATTCCTTCAGGCCGATGCCATAGATCTGCGGCTGGCTGTCCTTGTCGAGCGCGAAATGGCGGATCAGCTGCTTCGACAGATGGCCGCGCACGCCTTCGGCAAAGAAGGTATACTTGGCGTGAAGCTCGAGCCCCGGCTGCCAGCTGTCCTTGCGCGTACCGTCGCGGGCGATCCCCATGTCGCCGGTGGCGACGCCCTTCACGCTGCCGTCGTCGTTCCACAGCACCTCGGCCGCGGCAAAACCCGGGAAGATTTCCACGCCCAGCGCCTCGGCCTGGCCGGCGAGCCAGCGGCAGAGATTGCCGAGCGACACGGTGTAGCAGCCCTTGTTGTTCATGAACGGCGGCATCAGGCCGTGCGGGAATTCGTGCTTCTTGTGCTCGGTCAGGATCCAGTGGTGGTTTTCGGTCACCGGCACCGTCATCGGGCTGTCGAGATCGCGCCAGTTGGGCAGCAGTTCATCGAGCGCGCGCGGGTCGACGACCGCCCCCGACAGGATGTGCGCGCCGATCTCCGATCCCTTTTCGAGGATGCACACCGACAGCTCGAGGCCCTTGTCGGCCGCCGCCTGTTTCGCCCGGATCGCCGCGGCCAGCCCCGCCGGGCCGCCACCAACGATCACCAGGTCATAGGGCATTGATTCTCTGTCAGTCATCGCTTGACCTTATCCATCCCCGGCTGTGCTGACGCTATCATAACGGCACGTCGCGGCTTTGCCATGATTCACCAGATACGGAAGCCGCCACGGCTTGACCAGAGGCCGATCCGCCGCATCATGACAACCGTGCTACAGGGCCACACCAACATTGCTGCCGACGAAGGCGCCACATTGGCATGGCTGGTCACGGCCGGCGCCGATGCGCTGGTCACGGATGCACCGCGGAACTGGCTCGCAGCGCAGGTGGCACGGCCGACCCCGGCGCCTGTTATCGTGCGCGCCGCGGCTGCCGCGCCGGCACGGGCGGCTTTGGCGGGCGATGCTACTGCCGCGCTCGCCGCCGCCGCGCCCGACCTTGCCGGCCTCGAGGCCGCACTCGCCGACTACGCCCATCCGCTGCGCCGCCCCGGCATCGTGCCGCACCTGTGGCGCGGCGCGCCCGATACCGCAGTTGCCGTGCTTTGCGATCAGCCCGAACCCGACGGCAGTCCGGCCGCGGCATTGCGCGAACGCATGCTGGCGGCCATCGGGCTGGCGCCAGCGGACCATGCCATCGGCCATGTCGTGCCCTGGCCGCTGACCGGCAGTCGCGCGCCGCGACCTGACGAAATCGCGGCGTTTGCGCCGTTTGTCGCCCGCGCGCTGGTGCTGGCGCGGCCACGCTTCATCCTCGCCCTCGGCCAGGCCGCTGCCGCGCTGGCCGGCGACGCCCGCGGGCTCAACAGCCTGCGCGGCCAGTGGCTGGCGGTCGACGGCATAGCGTTGCTCGCCACCTTCCACCCGCGGCAGTTGCTCAACCAACCCGAAATGAAGCGCCTTGCCTGGGCCGATCTCCAGGCCTTTGCCGCGCGGATCGCCACGTCATGATGAAATACCTGCTGCTATCTGCTGCGCTGATCGGCACAGCCGCTAGCGCCGAAAATCTCGCCGAACCCGGCGACACCGTACTCACCGTCACCGCCGATCGCCCCGGCATCACGGCCCGCCAGCGCGCCGTGCCGCCGCAATTGTCGCCCGCCGACCGCGCCGCCTATCGCCAGATCTTCCTCGATATCGAGGCCGGGCGCTATTCGGCTGCCGAAAACGGCCTTGCCAGCGTCGGCAACGGCCTGCTCACCGAAACCGCGCGCGCCCAGTTGATGATCGCGCGCGGCTCGGTCGGCAAGCTCAGCCGCCAGGAACTCGCTGTCTGGCTGGAGGCGTATCGCAACCTGCCGCAGGCGCAGCGCATCGCCCAGATGGCGGCAAAGCTGCCGGGCGCCGACACCGCGCCGCTGCCGCTGATGCCGACGCTGCGGCCGTTCCGCACCGCCAGCTACCAGACCACACCCACCGAGGCCGGCCCGATCGACGCCAGCACCGGCGCCACCATCAAGGCGCTGCTCGCCGCCGACCGTAATTTCGAGGCCGAAAGCCGCTGGCTCGCCGACGCCGGTTCGCTGTCGCCCTTGGCGCGCAGCCAATGGGCGCAGCGCATCGCCTGGAGCTATTACGCCGCCAACGACAATGCCGCGGCGCTGCGGCTGGCGCAGGAGGCGGCCAAGGCCGGCGGCTATGGCAATGGCCAATGGCCGGCGCTCGGCGCCTGGACGGCCGGGCTGGCAGCGTTCCGGTCCGGCCAGTACGAGATTGCCGCGCGGTCGTTCGACCAGGTCGCTACCAAATCCCCGGCCAGCGACCTTGCTGCTGCGGCGCATTACTGGGCCAGCCGCGCGCATCTTGGCGCCGGGCGTCCGGAACTCGTCGCCGAACGGCTCGAGGCGGCGGCCAGGACGCCCAACAATTTCTATGGCCTGCTCGCCCGCCGCACGCTCGGCCTCGCGCCGCTGCAGGATTGGGCCGAGCCCGATTTCATCACCGCCGACTGGAACCATCTGAAGACGGTTCCCGGGGCCAAGCGCGCCGCCGCGCTGATCGAGATCGGCCAGATCGGGCTCGGCGATCGCGAGCTGCGCTATCTGGCGCAAACCGCGCCCGACGCCGATTACCCTGCCCTGCTCCGCCTTGCTGCCCGGCTCGGCCTGCCGGCGACGCAGTACCAGCTGGCGGTGCGGCCACCGGTGGGCATCGAGGCGCCACTGTCGGCGCGCTATCCGGCGCCGGACTGGGTGCCGGCGCGCGGCTGGCGCGTCGATCGCGGGCTGGTGTTCGCCCATGCCCTGCAGGAATCGACTTTCATCACCACCGCCACCTCGCGCACCGGTGCCAAGGGCATCATGCAGCTGATGCCGGGCACGGCGCGGCAGGTGAAGGCGGAAATGGCCGAAGCGGCGATCGCGGCCGGGTCGGCGGGTGTCGTCGGCGACCTGGGCGACCCGGCGTTCAACATCGAAGTCGGCCAGACCTATCTCGAGGCGCTGCGCGACATGAGCTACACGCAAGGGCTGCTGCCCAAGGTCGTCGCCGCCTACAATGCCGGGCCAGGGTCGGTGCAGCGCTGGAATGCCAGCCTCGATGATCGCGGCGATCCGCTGCTGTTCATCGAATCGATCCCGTTCAAGGAAACCCGCCATTACGTCGAGGTCGTGCTGCGCAATTACTGGATGTACCAGCTCCGCGACGGCGTGAAGCCGGCGAGCATGGATGCGCTGGCGGCCAATCTGTGGCCGAAATTCCCCGGCATGCCGGGTGCCGCCGGCGTCAAGCTGTCACCGCGCCCGGTGGTGGCACCGCCGCCGCTGCAGCCGAACACTCTGCCGCCGCAGCTGCGCATCGACGATGATGACGAGGTGACGGTAACGGCGGGGCTGTCGCAGTAGCGCCCTTTCTGTCATCCCGACGAAGGCCGGGGCCCATAAACCACAAATTTCGCGGCTAGGCGCCCGTGCTGCCGAGCTGGTGGTTTATGGGCCCCGGCCTTCGC
>JANOCM010000211.1:0-1522 GCA_031412175.1 Alphaproteobacteria bacterium | reverse complement strand
CCCGGCGCGATCGATGGTCCGCACCGTCTGCCCGGCCAGCAGCAGCGTCGCGAGCGCCGGTTCGGCGGAAAAGGCCAGGCGCTGGCCGCGGACATTGTCGACGCCGTCGTCGGCGAACACCGTGGCAATGCCATCCGCATCAACCGGCAGCAGCAGCGGCAGCGGCACGATGCGATCGGCCGCCAGCGTCGCAACCCAGCCGGCCATCGTCGCCCGGTCGACGAGCGCCAATGGGCGCCAGCCCTCGGCATCGACATCGCCGACCGCGATATGGGTGTCGGCCATCGGCGTGCCACTGACATCCGCCGCCAGCAACCGCGCCGCCGCCAGCGCCTGGGCGGGCGCCAGCGATGGCAGTTCGATCCAGTGCAGCACAACGGCAGTGCCCGGCACCACGGCGATCGTCTCGCCGGCATCGCGGTCGGGGGGCGGCAGGCCCTGCCCGCGCGCTGTCACCACGCCGCCCTCAAGGCGCAGCCAATGGCCAACCCCGGCATCCAGAAAGACCAGCCAGCGGATCATTCGTCCCTCGTCCAGCGCCGGCTGGCGATACGCACCGGCGACCGCCGCGCATCGTACAGCGCGGTTTCGCGCAGATCGCCATCCCCCGCCGTGATGCGCATGTCCACCGCAAACCAGGTGCTGCGCACCAGCGGCTGCCGCGCAGCATCGCCCGGCGGCTCGATTTCGCGTAATGACGGCGCGTTCCAGAACTCGCTGACATTGTCCCAGCCGCCGGCCGGGCGTTCGCCGATGACACGGCGCGCGTCGGCGATGCGCAGCGTGCCCGGAAACAGCATCGCCAGCAGCGGCGCCTGCTCGGGCGTCAGCGTGTTGACGTTGAGCGGCGACAGCTCGGCGACGGGGAGCGCGCACAACAACGGTCGCAGCCGCAGATAAAGCTCGGGCGAAACCCCCGAAACGGCGCGCCATTCGCTGGCCTCTGCCATCAACGTGTTGCCGGTGCGATAGGGGATCGCGGCGCGGCCGTAGACCGAATCCTCGGCGCCATCGGGGTTGGTGTCGCCATCGCTGTCGATCCAGTCGGCGCTGGCAGCAGCGATGCGCCGCGCCTGGCGGTCGGGGACAGCGTTCAGGATCAGCAGCCGCGCGAGCTGGTCGATGGCGATCGGCCGCGACACCAGCAAGTCGGCGCTGCCGGCAACCAGGCTGTTGAGGTTGAAGCAATTGCCGCCGTCGCGCACCCGCACCTCGGCGATGCCGGTCGGCAGCGGCAATGTCGTCGCGCGGTCCTGCCAGCCCCCGGCGAGCGTCGTGCGCGTCGGGCTGGTGCCCATCAGGTCGTCGATCCGCGCCGCCACCAGGCTTTCCGCGACGCTGGCATAGGCGCGCGCCTCGGCAATGCCGGCGCTGTTGGCGGTCAGCATCGTCGCCAGCCGCAGCCGATCAAAGACTGCGACAGCGACGGCGCCAAGAATGCCGACGAGGATCAGCACGGTCAGCAGCGCGGCGCCGCGTTCCCGGGGTTTCGGCACCATCATGCCGCCGGCCCCGGCCCGAC
>JANOCM010000210.1:0-15877 GCA_031412175.1 Alphaproteobacteria bacterium | reverse complement strand
GCGGCGGCGGTGGGGACGGATGTCGCGCGCTTCAGCGATGCCGCCGCGCTGGCGGCGTCGGGGCTGTGCGATGCGGTCGTTGTCGCCTCGCCGAATTTCACCCATGTCGATGTGCTGCCGCCGCTGATGGACGCGCGCCTGCATGTGCTGTGCGAAAAACCGCTGGCGACGACGATCGCCGATGCCCGCGTCGTCGCTACCGCAGCTGCCGGCTACGCCCCCGTGTTCTGGACCGCGATGGAGTATCGCTTCATGCCGCCGGTCGCCGAATTCGTGGCGCAGGTCCATGCCGGCCGCACCGGCAAGCTGCAGATGCTGTCGATCCGCGAGCACCGCTTTCCGTTCCTCGTCAAAGTCGGCGACTGGAACCGCTTTTCGGTCAACACCGGCGGCACGATGGTCGAAAAATGCTGCCATTTCTTCGATATGATGCGGCTGATCGTCGGCAGCGAGCCGGTACGCGTCCATTGTTCGGGCGCGATGGACATCAACCACCAGGACGAGCGCTATGGCGGGAAAAAGCCCGACATCATCGACAACAGCTTCACCACCGTCGATTTTGCGAACGGCGTGCGCGCCATGCTTGACCTGTGCATGTTCGCCGATGGCGCCGAACAGCAGGAGGAAATCGTCGCAGTCGGCGACCAGGCCCGGCTTGACGTGCTGATCCCCGCCGGCGACGTCGTGTATTCCCCGCGCGTCGGCTTCATGAACCCCAAGACCGTCAGCCGCGCCCATGTCGATACCCCGGCGGCGGCGCTGCAGGCGGGGCAGCATCACGGCTCGACCTTCTTCCAGCACCAGGCCTTTGCCGCGGCGGTGCGTGGACAAGGCCCGGTCATCGTTTCCGCCGACGACGGCCTGCGCGCGGTCGCGATGGGGGTCGCCGCCGAAACCAGCGCGCGCGAGAATCGCGTCGTCAGCATGAACGAATTCGGGCTCTGACGTTCGTCATATTGCGGAGTCGCGCTGCAAGCGCGCTTGGCAAGTTTGCGTCAGGCGATATATTCCACCGTATACAACGGGGAGACAGCGGTGGGCCGTTCGACACTATTGGCGCTGGCATTGCTGGCGACCGCTGCCCCCGCCCGCGCCGCTGCCGATGCTGCCACCGTCGATGATGCCGACGCTGGCGCGGGCCTGCCCGAGATTCTTGTCACCGCGCGGCAGCGGGTCGAAAATGCTCAGGCGGTGCCTGCCGCGCTGTCGGTCATCGGCGGCGATCACATCGACCGCAGCTATACCGTCAACACCGCGCAACTCAGCCTGCTCGTGCCCAGCCTCAACTATAGCTCGGCCAATCCGCGCAACACCGCCTTCACCATCCGCGGCCTTGGCAGCAGCGTCGTCGCGGTCAGTCAGGCCAATGACGGCCTCGAACCCGGCGTCGGCTTTTATGTCGATCAGGTCTATCACGCCCGGCCGGCGACGGCGGCGTTCGATTTCGTCGACATCGACCGGATCGAAGTGCTGCGCGGCCCGCAGGGCACGTTGTTCGGCAAGAACGCCACCGCCGGCGCAATCAATATCGTCACCAAGGCGCCGAGCTTCGACTGGCACGCGCAAGGCGAAGCGTCATACGGCGAATACAGCTTCTTTCAGGCCCGGGCGGCGGTCTCGGGCCCGCTGGTCGCCGACAGGCTGGCGTTCCGCGTCTCGGGGCTGGCGACGCGCCGGGACGGCGTTATTCGCAATGTCATCACCGGCACAGACCAGAACACGCTTAACAACCAGGCGGTGCGCGGCCAGCTGTTATGGAAGGCGAGCGACGCGCTGAGCTTCCGGCTGACCGCCGACTGGAGCAATTTCAAAAGCGAGTGCTGCACCCAGGTTCATCTGCGCACCGGCACCTCGCAGCGCCCCGCCGCGCAGCAATATCCGGCGCTGGCGGCAGGCGCCGGCTATGCCCCGCCGAGCCTCAACGCCTATGACCGGCTGACCGACATCGATGCGCGGCTGGCGGTCGACACCAACGAAGGCGGCGCGTCGCTGGTCAGTGACTGGGACATCGGCGCCACGACCTTTACGTCGGTCACCGCCTGGCGGTTCTGGAACTGGAATGCCGCCAACGACCGCGACTACACCGGGCTGAAGATCCAGCTGCAGCAGGGTATCCCGTCGCGACAGGACCAGTTGAGCCAGGAAATCCGGCTGGCACCGAACGGTGATGGCGCGTTCGGCTATGTTCTCGGGGTCTATTATTTCCGGCAGGTCATCACCGGCCGGCCGATCTCGATCTATGGTCCCGCCGCCGCCTATTGGCTGATCGGGCCAACGACCGGTGCCACGGCGACGCCGGTGCCGGCGAATTTGCTCGACGGCTACGGCCAGGATGGCCGCACCCGCTTTGCCGCCGACAGCTATGCGAGCTTCGGCGAAGTCAACTGGCAGGCGAGCGATCGACTGACGCTGACCGGCGGCTTGCGCTACACGATCGAGCACAAGGTCGGCGATTATGCGACGACGGTGTCCGGCGGCCTGCCGACGACGGTGCCGACGCTGGTCAATGCAAAACTGTCGATCTTGCGGCCGCAAAGCTATGGCGCGCGCGATGACAGCGGCGACCTGTCGGGGCGCGCCAATGTTGCCTACCGGTTGAGAGACGCGATCTTTGCCTATGCGAGCTTCGCGCGCGGCTTCAAATCGGGCGGCATCAACATGTCGGGTCTGCCGCTCGATGCGCAGAACCAGCCGGTGCTGGCGACAGCAGTTGTCGCGCCCGAACGCAACACGACATACGAAGCCGGGCTGAAGGCCAAGCTGTTCGGCCAGCGGCTGCGGCTCACCCTGGCCGGCTATCATACCGAGGTCCGCGATTTCCAGGCGACCCTCGTCGATTCGACCCAGACTGTCGCGCTGCGCGGCTATCTGTCGAACATTCCCAAGGTGACGGTACAGGGCTTCGAGGCCGATGCCATTGCGGCACCCTTCGGCGGGCTGCAACTGCGCGCGTCGGTGGCCTATGCCGATGGCAAATATGCCGAATATCCCAAGGGCCCGTGCCCGCTCGAACTGCAGGGCACGGCCACCACGGCGTGCGACCTGACCGGTGGACGCTTGTCAGGGCTGCCGCGCTGGTCGACGACGATCGGCGGTGACTATGCCGTGACATTGTTTGGCGGCGAAGCGTTCATCCACGCCGATTCCAACTGGCGGACCAGTTACTACGGCGACCCTACGCTATCGCGCTTCACGCTGATCGACGGCTACAATGTAACCAACGCGTCGATCGGCTGGCGTAGCGCCCGCGGCTGGCGCATCGCCGTCTTCGCGCGCAACTTGTTCAACAGCGATTACATCCAAAATCTGACCACCCAGGCCGGCAATTCCGGGCTGATCGTCGGCACGCCGAGCGACCCGCGCATAATCGGCGCGACAGTCGGTTTCACGATCCGACCGACCTGACATTTGCCGCAAAAACTGTTGCGCTACCGCAACACACTGCCCGGCTTCGCACATCACCCATCTTGACCATTGCGAAGAACCGCTTTCTTGCACGGCTTAACAAAACTGGGGCAATTCCCAGAAATCGCGTAGCCTTTCGGCGCGCCCGAAGTTTGGGGACGAACATGATCCGACCGACACTGTTGTGCACCGCCGCGCTGTTCGCCGCCCTCGCCATGCCGGCGCTGGCCCAGACGGCACCAACCACTGCCGCCGCCGTTAGCGACGAGCCCGCCGAAATCGTCGTCACCGCGCAGAAGCGGTCGGAGCGGCTGCAGGACGTGCCCGTCGCCGTCTCGGTGGTGTCGGCCGCACAGCTCGCCGCCTCGGGCGCTGTGACGCTCGAAGGCGCCCAGTATCTCGTCCCGTCGCTCAACTTCCGCAAATCAGGCACGACGCTCAACCAGACGCTGTACCTGCGCGGCGTCGGCACCGCGACCTTCTCGATCGCCGGCGAGCCTTCGGTGTCGACTGTCCTCGACGGCGTCGTGCTCAGTCGCTCGGGCGAGGCCTTTACCGATCTCGTCGATATCGAGCGGCTCGAAGTGCTGCGGGGCCCGCAGGGCACGCTGTTCGGCAAGAATTCGTCGGCCGGTGTCATCAGCATCACGTCGAAGCGCCCGGCCGAAAACTTCGGTGGCTTTGTCGAAGGCGGCTTCTATTTCGACAACGGCAATGAATACCGCGTCCGCGGCGGCGTCGACCTGCCGCTCAGCGACACTGTCAAGTCGCGCTTCACCGGCTTTTACGGCAAGTACGACGGCAACATCTTCAACGATGCGCCGGGCGTCAATCGCCGCGTCAACGGCTATGAACATTATGGCGTTCGTGGAATCATCGAAGCCAAGCCCAGCGACAATGTCACGCTGACGTTGATCGGCGACTGGCGCAAGAGCAACGATGATTGCTGCGCCGAAGTCATCGGCACCGCGCCTACCGGCGTCGGTGCCCTGGCGCTCGCCGGCATCAAGTTCGAAGGCGACAAGACCCGCACCATTCGCCAGAACCTGATCACCCAGACCAACGAGGAAGCCTGGGGCGTGTCGCTGCAGGCCGACATCGAATCGAACTATTTCACGGTCACGTCGATCACCTCGTACCGCAACTGGGAAAACACCGAGATCCGCGACGGCGACTGGACTGCCGGCGCCTATCTCGGCCTCAACCAGCTCCATGATATCGGCCCGCAGACCGGTCATACCTTCACCCAGGAATTCCGGCTGACGTCGCCTGCCGACCAATTCTTCAGCTATGTGCTCGGCGCCTTCTATTCGAATGCCAATTCGGAACGCACCTTCACGCGCAACGTGATTTCGTGCGGTGCTGCGCCGACGCCAGTCGCGCTGGTCACCTGCGGCAGCGCCGGTGCGCCGACTGTGGCAACGCCGAGCGGGACGGCAACCTTCGGGTCGGTTTTCCAGAACACTGCGGTGTTCGGCCAAGGCACGATCAACTTTTCCGATCGCATCCGCGGCATCATCGGGCTGCGCTACACGATGGACGATTTGTCGGTGTTCCACAGCCGCGTCAGCAGCGCGACCCCGGCGGCGGCGCCTGGCATCCAGCCCAATTTCGACCAGGGCGTCTATCTGTCGTCGAACGGTCCCGGGCTGAACAACGGCAATCCGCTGGCCAGCAACGGCCAGCCGTTCCGCACCAGCACCGACCAGGACAATCTGTCGGGCAAGGTGGGCCTGCAGTTCGATGTCAGCGACGACATCATGGCCTATGGTACCTACTCGCGCGGCTACAAGGGCCCGGCGTACAACATCTTCTTCAACCTGACGGCGAACGGCACCAATGTCATCGCCGCCGAAACCGCCGACAGCTATGAAATCGGCCTGAAGAACAGCCTGTTCGGCGGCAAGCTGATCATCAACCTCGCTGGCTATTACGCCAAGTACAAGAATTTCCAGGCGAACAACCCCGATCTCGTCGCCGGCGTCGTCGTCACCCGCTTCACCAATGCCGGCGATGTCTCGACGCGCGGCGGTGAGCTCGACCTGCTGTTCCGCCCGATCCCCGACCTCAACATCTCGGGCGGCCTCGCCTATACCGATGCCAAGGTCGACCAGTTCAGCGCCCCCCCGGGCGCGACGGTCATCCCGGCCGGCACCCAGCTCGGCTATGCGCCGAAGTGGAAGGGTTCGCTCGGCGTCGACTATCGCCTGCGCACCGGCGGCTTTGCCGATGTCACCTTCAACGTCCAGGGTTCGACCCAGTCGAGCCAGCTGTCGCTGTTCGATCCCAGCCCGGTGATCCGCGCTGCCGGCACGATCGGTGCCTACAGCCTGGTCGATCTCAACATCGGGCTTGTCGAAAAGGACGACCGCTTCAAAGTCAACTTTGTCGTCAAGAACCTGTTCGACAAGAGCTTTGCCGCCGCCATCACCAATGGCGGGCCGAACGGCAGCTATCGCTATCTGATCCCGCGTGAGGCCGATCGCTATTTCGGCGTGACAGGGCGGGTCAACTTCTAGTCGCAGTGCCGCGCGCGCATAGCGGGTGATTTGCAACGCAAATCCCTGCTATTCGCCGACAGGCGCAAGACTGGCCAGCGGGGCGGACAGCTTCGCTGGCCGATCTCGTCTGACGTCAGCCGCGGCTTTGCCGCCGCCCTTCCCGCGCTACCCCGCCGCCGCCTCGATCGCTTCCATCGCTGCGTCGCTCAGCCCGAAATGATGCCCGACCTCGTGCACAAGCACATGTGTCACCAGCGCCTCGAGGCTGTCCTCGCCCTCGCACCATTCCTCGAGCAGCGGCCGGCGGTAGAGGAAGATCATGTCGGGCAACACGCCCGACGGCTCATCGCCCTTCATGCCGACATGGCGGCCCTGGTAGAGGCCGAGGATATCCCATTCGGTTTCGAGCTCCATCGCCGCCATCACCTCGGCGTCGGGAAAATCCTCGACGCGGAGCAGCACATGGCCGAGATGGTCGCGGAACAGCGGCGGCAACCGCTCGACGGCGGCCTGCGCCAGCGCCTCGAAATCGGCGAGCGACGGCGCGAATGTTTGACGTTGGGTCATCGCCGCGAGATAGGCGATGCACGCCGCCATTGCGAGGACCGATGATGATCGAAAAACTGGACGATACGGCGATTGCCCATGCTCTGATCGACTTGCCGGGCTGGACGCGCAACGGCGACGGCATCGATCGCCGCTACGTCTTCCGCGATTTCAGCGAGGCGTTCGGCTTCATGGCGCGCGTCGCCCTCCTCGCCGAAAAGGCCGACCATCACCCCGAATGGTCGAACGTCTACAACAAGGTCGACATCAGGCTGACGACGCATGATGCGGGCGGGCTGTCGGCCCGCGACTTCGCCCTTGCCCGCGCCATCGACGGCTGACCCTCAGGCGTCGCTGTTGTCTTCGGTCGGCGCGCCAGGGCCATTCTTCTGGATCGACGCGATGGCATTCAGCGCCGACGCCTTGGAGGCATAGCCTTCGGTCGCGAACATCGTTTCGCTGTTGTACTTGAAGCGGACGCGGAACTCGCCCTTCTTGTCCTTGTAGATCTCGAACTTGTGCGCCACGTCGCATCTCCCCGGATCGTTTCGGCCATGACCATATGGACTGCCCCGAACGCGGTCAATCAGGGCAGCAGCGCATAGATCACGCACGCCGTGTCGGTGATCTGGCGCAGCGGCGGCTGCAGTGTCACCTGCACCGATTCGGCGGCTTCCGCCAATGATGGTGCCATTGCGGGCGGCGGTGCCGGTGCGGGCGACGCCGCATAGCGCGCCATGTCGGCGGGCGGTGACACGTCGGTCGGTGCGGTGCCGCCGCCATAGCTCGGCCAGCCGGCAAGCACCTGCGTCTGGCAGACGCCGCCGCTCGGATCGATGACCTTCGGCGCTCCAAGCCGGCCGCCGGTGGCCGCGACCGCCAACCGCGCGCGGCGCGCCGCATCTGCGACGGCTTCGGTCGCCGCCCAGGTCTTCATCGCATTGTCGGGCTCGAGCCGAAAGCTGATCGGCGTGATCGCCGTCGGCCGCGCCGCGACGACGGTGCGATAGGCGCGTTCGAGCACGGCCATGTCGCGCACCGCGACGGCAAGGTCGGCGGTGACTTCATAGGCATCGATGCGGTCGGCGCGCTGGTTGTCGACGAGCGTGCCGTCCTTTTGCCGATACTGGTCATAAAGCGGCCGCGTCGAAAAGCTCGTCGTCAGCCGTACGCGTTCGGTGCCGAGCGCGGACAGCGCCTTGTCGAGCGCCGCCGCCTTGCCCGATGCAGCGGTCGTCGCTTCCGCCGCGCTGCGCTCGACCGCGCTGAAGCGCACGCTGAAATCGGCGCGGTTGGCCGGAAGCTCGGCGCGCACCGATCCCAGCGAGGCGATCACCGGCTCGCGCATCCACCACGGCGCCGGCACGTTGCGCTGGCCGAGCTCGGCCGGCGGCACCTGCGCCAGCGCGGGGGCGGCGAGGAGAAGAGCGAGGATTGCTGCGAGTTTGTGGATCACGGTGTGCTTCCCCCCTGTGGCCTGCAAGAAAGACGCATGCGCAAAGCCCATGCTGGCTCTGGACGGGCGCGGCCGGCAAAGCCGACCGCCCTGCCGATCAGTCTTGCGCCTGTCGGCGCGTAGCAAGAGCTACGCGCGCGCGGCGCTGCGCCTCACCGAGGCGCCATTCGGATGGCACCATCGATCCGGACGTCTTCGCCATTGAAGTAGGAGTTCCGGCACATTTCGACCGCCAGCGAAGCATATTCGGTCGGGTTGCCGAGCCGCTTGGGAAACGGCACCGACGCCGACAGCGCTGCCTTCACATTTTCCGGCGCGCCCTGCAGCAGCGGGGTGTTGAAGATGCCGGGCAGGATGGTGTTGCAGCGAATGCCTTCGCTCATCAGGTCGCGGGCGATGGGGAGCGTCATGCCGACGACGCCGCCCTTCGACGCCGAATAGGCGGCCTGGCCCATCTGGCCGTCCTCGGCAGCGACCGATGCCGTGTTGACGATGGCGCCGCGCTCGCCGTCTTCCATCGGCTCCAATGTCAGCATGCCGGCCGCCGACTTGGCGATGCAGCGGAAGGTGCCGACCAGGTTGATCTGGATGATCATGTTGAAGGCATCCAACGGGAAATGCTTGATCTCGCCGGTCTCGCGGCTGCGGCTGGCGGTCTTCGCCGCGTTGCCGGTGCCGGCGCAGTTGATCAGGATGCGTTCCTGGCCGATCGCAGCGCGCGCCTTGGCAAAGCCGGCATCGACCGATTCGTCGCTGGTCACGTTCACATGGCAGAACACGCCGCCGATATCGGCCGCGACCTTTTCGCCCTTTTCGGCATTCATGTCGAAGATGGCGACCTTGACGCCTTCGGCCGCCAGCGCGCGCGCCGTGGCCTCGCCCAGGCCCGAAGCACCACCGGTGACGACCGCCGAACAACCGCTAAGTTTCATTTTTTCAGCTCCCCAGGATTTGCCCGCTTATGGGAAGCCCCGCGCCGGCGCGCAACCGATTTAGAAAGCTAGGGCTCACGGCATGTCACCCCGGCGAGCCGAAGGCGACCGGAGGTCAACGCCGGGGCCCATAAACCACAAACTGCGGCACGAGTGGACTGAAGCTGCCAAACTTGCGGTTTATGGTCCCCGGCCTTCGCCCAAGTGACAGGAAATTCAATCCGGCCGTTCCGGCACCGCTGTCAGCGCGCCCCGTGCCACCTGCCGCTCGCGTACCGCCAGATAAACGGTTGCGGCAAAGATCACGATGCCGCCAACAATCGTCAGCGCGTCGAGCCGTTCGCCGAACAGGGCGATGCCCGCAATGGTCACCAGCCCGAAGCGGACGAAATCATAGGGCATGATCGCCGACGCCTCGGCGAGCGCAAAGGCGCGATTCATCGACAATTGCCCCACCGCGGCGACGCAACCGATCGCCACCAGCAACGGCCAGGCGTGCGCCGGCGGCCATTCCCAGACGGTCAATGCCATCAAAAGGCTGGGCGGCGTCATCAGGATGAAGGTCCAGGCCGCGACCGAGCGGCTGTCGTCGGTCGCCACCAATTGCCTGATCGCGATGATCGAAAATGCCGTCGACACCGCCGAGATCACCGCCGCCAGCACGCCCGGCGTCAGCGGCAGCGCGCCTGGCCGCACGACGATCAACATGCCGGCAAAGCCCGCAACCAGCGCCGCCACCCGGCGCGCATGGATCTTTTCACCGAGGAACAGCACAGCGCCGACAGTGGCGAACAACGGTGCCGTGTAGTTGATGCTGAGCGCCGTCGCCAACGGCGCATGGGCGACGGCATAGAAGGTGCCGGTGGTGGCGATAAACCCCGATGTCGCCCGCCGCAGATTGGCGCGCAGGCGGCTGATCCGCATCAACCCCCGATTGCGCAGCATCATCGGCAACAGCACCAGCGTGCCGATGCTATTGCGGAAGAAAACGATCTCGAAGGCATGGACGTCGCGCGAGGCATAGCGGATCAGCACCCACATCGACGCAAAGGCCGTGCAGGAGACGATCATCCAGCGAACGCCGCGGGTGGTGGAGGAAGTCACTCGCTAGCGGTTAAAGCCAAGCACGGCACACGGAAAGGGGCCATCTGCCCCGCCGCTCGGTTCGTCGCAGCCGCATCGGCGCGCTCTTCTCCAACGGCCTGAAATGCAGTAGATTTCGGGCACATAAGAAACGCCGGGCCGCAGCCGTCATCGCCATGCCACCCAGGAGAATCTTATGTCCCGTTTGCGTCTTCTTGCCCCGCTCGCGCTTGCGCTTGCCACCGCTGCCCAGGCCGCACCGCCGCCGAGCGGCCGTCACCAGATCGCCAACGGCAACAGCAACCTGTGCCTCAGCCCCGCCGGTGGCTCGCGCGAGCGCAATGTCGAAACCGTGCAGTTCACCTGCGACACCGATCCGTCGCGCGCCTGGACGATCGAACCTGTCGAAGGCAATATCGTCAAAATCCGCAATGTCCTCAGCGGCCTGTGCCTCACCGTCGCCGGCGGCAACAGCAACCGCAATACGCCGTCGGTCCAGTATCCCTGCGACAACGATCCGTCGCGGCGCTGGCTCTTTGCCCCCTATGACGGCGCGCTGTTCCGCCTCGTCAACGTGCAAAGCGGCCTGTGCCTGACCATCGCCGGCGGCGGGACCGGGAACAACAATGTCGCCGTGCAATATCCGTGCGACGCGGACCGATCGCGGTTTTTCAAGCTGCGATAGCGGCGCGACCAACTCCGGGGTGCAAGGGGCGCCGCCCCCTGCCCGCCGGAGGCGCTTCAGGCGTCAAGCATCCGCGTCAGATGCACCACATCGGCATCGATCTCGAGGTCGGCCGCGCGCAGCTCGTCGATGCGCTTGACCGCGTGCATCACCGTCGTGTGGTCGCGGCCACCGAAGCGCCGCCCGATCTCGGGCAGCGACCGCGGGGTTAGTTTCTTGGCGAGATACATTGCGACCTGGCGCGGCCGGGCGACCTCGCGGGCGCGACGCGCCGACAGCAAATCCGACAGCTTCAGGTGATAATATTCGGCGACCTTGCGCTGGATCTCGTCGATGGTCAGCTTCTTTTCATGCGCTCGCAGCAGGTCGGCGAGCGTCTCGCGGGTGAATTCGAGCGTGACGGCCTGGTTGACCAGCGCTGCATAGGCGATGACGCGATTGAGCGCGCCTTCGAGCTCGCGGACATTGGCGGTGATCTTGCGCGCCAGGAACTCGATGACCTCGTCGGGAACGGCGATGTTCTGGTGCATCCCCACGAGTTTGGCGTGGAGGATGTTGAGGCGCAGTTCGTAATCCGCCGGGTTGATGTCCGCGACAAGGCCCCACGCCATGCGCGAAAGGATGCGTTCCTGGATACCCTCGAGGTTCTGGGGGCTGCGATCCGAGGTAATGACCAGCCGCTTTCCGGCGCTGATGATCTCGTTCATCGTGTGAAAGAATTCTTCCTGCGTCGATTCCTTGCCGGCGATGAACTGGACATCGTCGATCATCAGGAGGTCGACCGAGCGCAGCCGCTGCTTGAAGGCAATGGTATCCTTGGCGCGCAAGGCGGCGAGGAATTCGACCATGAACTTTTCGGCCGACATATAGGCGACGCGGGCATCGGGCTGATTCTGCAAAAAGGCATTTCCGATGGCGTGCATCAGATGGGTCTTGCCGAGGCCCGTGGTACCGTGGAGGAACAGCGGGTTGAAACCCACCGGGCCGGGCTCGGCGACGGCTTGCGCGGCGTTATAGGCAAGCTCGTTCGACTTGCCGACGATGAAATTGTCGAAGGTGTAGCGGTTTTCGACCGGCAGGCTGATTGCGTTGCCAACCGGCTGCGATGCCGGCGCCATCGGCATAGCGGCCGGAGTCGCGGTCGTGCCCGCGGCAAGGCCGGGCTGGACGATGACATTAACCTGCCGCGTGCCGGGGCGCGCCGCCGCCCAGTGGCTGCGCAGCCGGTCGGCATAGTGCGAGCCGATCCAGTCAGCGAGAAAGGCGCTGGGCGCGGCAAGGCGAACCTGGTCGCCGTCGCTGCCGATCAGCGCCAGCGGCGCCAGCCAGGTTTCGAAATTGCGCGCCCCCGAATCGACGCGCAGCGATTCGCGGACGCGGCCCCAGGCGGCAATGTCTTCTGCCGTCGCAGCCGGGACACGCGACGCCGGCGCGACCCAGCCGGCGGTACGATCGGAACCCCGATTCGCATTTGCCGTCTGCGCTGCCGAAACTGCCGATGATGCCACGAACCGCTACCTCCCCAATCGCCGGGCCTTTGCAGCCCGGCGGATGACCGCCGACTAGCCTGCGGGCTGCGGGCGTGGCCCGAAACCTGAAAGGCAAACACTCCACTCGTCACCACCCCCGGTGCGGCTTGGCGCCCCGGGCAGATCACGTCCAACGTCCCCGCCGGCGGGCCTGTTCGTGAGGCAAAAGCCTCCCCCCGCGCGGAAAGCACCACGCGTGAGCCTGAACAGGTCTGCCGATCGGGCCGGTTGGCGCAAGACCTGCGCCGGAGCCACGAAACCGAGTGCCAGATAAGCAATGCGGGAGCCGCCAAGCAAGCGACAGAATCACCGCAGAACTGAAATATTTCCGTTGACACGCATTCCTGCCAATTCGCCGAGACGCCCCTGAAGCGACGCGGCAAGACGCTGAATTTCCGTGACATCTTCATTACGAGAAAATGACAGCGACGCCCCGACAGGCATACAAGTCGTTGATTCGAAAGCATCCATGTCGGGCAACTTCAAGCAGCGATTCGCCCGTCGTTACAGCGTCGGTCCGAACGAGCGCTGCCCCGCCCGCCGCGACCGCCGTCCGCTTTGCTGTCATCGGGCTGTCATGGCCGTCGAATCGTGCCGGGGCCTGCCGAATCGGTCGGCACACAAAACCGACCGGTGCCAGGGGCGCACGTTCGCCCGCCGAAACGCCGAACGGCGCGGGCTCTCACCCACGCCGAATGGTTACGATTGTCTTAAACCCGGCGCCGAAATCGTGCTGCCGGGGTGATTCTCAGGCCGGGGCGAGCGCCTTGGCACGCTTGGCGAGGCGCGAGATCTTGCGCGCCACGGTGTTCTTGTGAAGCACACCCTTCGACACGCCGCGCATCATTTCGGGCTGGGCAGCCTGCAGGGCAGCAGCGGCAGCGACGGCGTCACCACCGGCGATGGTCGATTCGACCTTCTTCACAAAGGTCCGGATGCGGCTGACGCGCGCCTTGTTGATCTCGGCGCGGCGATTGTTGCGGCGGATGCGCTTTTCAGCCTGGGGCGTGTTGGCCATGTTCGTCCTATGAAACGGGTTCGGTTCGGTGCGGGTTGCCCGGCACGAGACCGGATCGGCGACGGGAAACCCAGCGCCGGAAGCCGTGCCGCATAGCCGCAGCGGGAGATTCGGTCAACTATCGTTGATCCTTGGCGCAAAAGAAGCTCGATCGCCCCGACTGGACGATGCGCGTGATCGGCGTCGCGCATTTCGGGCAAGGCAGGCCTTCGCGGCCATAGACGCAGAAGGTCTTCTGGAAATAACCGAGCGTGCCGTCGGGCGCGGCATGATCGCGCAAGCTCGAACCCCCGGCCCGGATCGCATCGAGCAGCACTGCCGGCACCGCCTCGGCGAGCCGCTTGAGCTTTGCCGCAGGCACGGTGCCGCCGGCGCGCGCCGGGTGGATACCCGCCTTGAACAGCGCTTCGCAGACATAGATGTTGCCAAGGCCGGCGACGATGCGCTGATCGAGCAACAGCGCCTTGGCGGGCGCCAGCCGCCCCCTGAACGCCGCCGCCAGCACGGCCACACCGAAATCCGGGCCGAGCGGCTCCGGGCCGATCCCGGCGAGGAGCGGGTGCGAATCGGCGTCAATGGTCGCCACCAGGTCGAGCGAGCCGAAGCGCCGGGCATCGTTGAACGCCACGACACGGCCGTTGCCGGTTTCGAAGACGACATGGTCGTGCTTGCCGATTTCCGCCGGATCGACCCGCATCCGCCCCGACATGCCGAGGTGGAGGATCAGCGTGTCGCCGCGATCGGTATCCACCAGGCCATATTTGGCGCGGCGGCGGCAGGCGATGATGGCGGCGCCGGTCAACCGCTGGCCGAGGCCGTCGGGGAACGGCCGCCGCAGGTCGCCGCGATGCAGCGTCACCCGCGTGAACCGCTCGCCGAGCCAGACGGGGCTGAGCCCGCGCATCACGGTTTCGACTTCGGGGAGTTCGGGCATTGCCGCGACATACGGCGGGTTTGCGGTGCCGCCAAGGGGCGGCTAGGAGGCGTCGCATGACCGATCCCGCCCCCAAGACCGTCAGCTTCGGCTACGAAGACGTCGCGCCCGCCGAAAAGACCCGCCGCGTCGGCGAAGTCTTTGCCTCGGTGGCCAAGCGCTACGACATCATGAACGACCTGATGTCGGCGGGCATGCACCGGGTCTGGAAGGATGACTTCGTTCGCGCGCTGAAGCCCCGCGCCGGCGAGCATATCCTCGACATGGCCGGCGGCACCGGCGACATCGCCTTTCGCATCGAGAAATCGGGCGCCGACGTGACCGTCGCCGACATCAACCCCCAGATGCTCGAAGTGGGTATCGAACGCGCCGCCAAAAAGGGCATCACCTCGATGGTCTGGCGCGCGGAAAATGCCGAGGTCCTGTCGTTCCCCGACCGCAGTTTCGACGGCTACACCATCGCCTTCGGCATCCGGAACGTCACCGACATCCGGGCAGCGCTGCGGGAAGCGCACCGCGTGCTGAAGTTCGGCGGGCGCTTCTTCTGCCTCGAATTCTCGACGACCGAATGGCCGGGCTTCGGCGAACTCTACGATGTCTATTCGGAAAAGCTGGTGCCGCAGATCGGCAAATATGTGGCACGGGACGAGGACAGCTATCGCTACCTGATCGAATCGATCCGGCGCTTTCCAAAGATGCCGGACTTTGCCGCGATGATCGAAGCGGCCGGCTTCCGCAACGTCAAATACCGCCCTATCCTCGGCGGCGCCGTCGCGATGCATTCGGGCTGGAAGATCTAGCGATCGCATGACTGCCACCGTCACCCATCTCTGGCGGATGCTCGTCTGGGGCCGCCGCCTCGCCCGCCATGGCGCACTGCGGCCGTTCGAGACGCCCAAGGCGCCCTTTGCCGTCCGTGCCGTCGCGCGCATCGCCCGCATCGGCACCGGCGCACCGCTGAAGCCCGACTTTGCATCGGGGCTGGCGGCAGTCGGACCGGCGGCGGTCAAGCTCGGCCAGGCGCTTGCGACCCGCCCGGACCTGATCGGTGTCGAGGCCGCGCTCGACCTTGTCCGCCTGCAGGATTCGCTGCCGCCGCTGCCCTTTGCCGAGATGGAGGCAGTGCTCGACGCCAGCTATGCCAGCGGGAGCTGGCGCGACCGCTTCAATGCGATCGATCCGGTCCCTGTCGGCGCCGCTTCGATGGCGCAGGTCCATCGCGGCGTCACCAGCGAAGGCCGGCAGGTCGCCATCAAGATGCTGCGCCCCGGCATCGAGGCGCAGCTCGCCGAGGCCATCGACACCTATGAATGGGCGGCGGGCCATATCGAACTGCTCGGCGGCGAATTCGCCCGGCTGCGCCCGCGCGCTGTCATCGCCACTTTCAAGGGCTGGACCGAGGCCGAGCTCGACCTGCGCCGCGAAGCGTCGAACGCGTCGGAACTCGCCGAAGCCGTGCTTGGCGAGCCCGATTTCGTCGTCCCCGGCATCGACTGGGCGCGGTCGTCGCGGCGCGTGCTCGTCATCGACTGGATCGACGGCATCAAGATGGGCGACACTGCGGGGCTGGCTGCGCTCGATTTCGATCGCCGCAAGCTCGCCGAGGTGCTCGTTCACGGCTTCCTCGCACAGGCCATCGCCAACGGGTTTTTCCACGCCGACATGCACCAGGGCAATCTGTTCGTCATCCCGCCGACGGCAACCCACGGCGCGCGGCTGGGCGTCATCGATTTCGGCATCATGGGGCGCATCAACCGCCGCGCGCGGATGTATCTCGCCGAAATCCTC
>JANOCM010000209.1:0-4453 GCA_031412175.1 Alphaproteobacteria bacterium | reverse complement strand
CCGTGCTCGAACGCGGCGACGAGGGCGCGGTGCTGTGGCGGTTCCGCGCCGATGCGCCGATCGAGGTCGCGATGGCCGCAGCCGGCACCATGCCGCTGCCGCCCTATATCGCCAGCAAGCGGCCGACCGACGCGCAGGATGCCGCCGATTACCAGACGCTCCACGCGGCGCAGGATGGTGCCGTCGCCGCCCCCACCGCCGGGCTGCATTTCACCCCCGAACTCTGGGCGGCGCTGGCAACGGCCGGGGTGGGCCGCGAAACCGTGACACTGCACGTCGGCGCCGGCACCTTCCTGCCGGTCAAGGCCGACGATACCGCCGACCACAAGATGCACGCCGAATGGGGCAGCATCGATGCCGCCACCGCCGCGCGCCTCAACGCCGCCCGCGCCGCCGGCGGCAGGGTCATCGCGGTCGGCACGACATCGCTGCGCCTGCTCGAATCGGCGGTCGACACGCGCGGCATGATCGAGGCGTTTTCGGGTGACACGGCGATCTTCATCACGCCCGGCTATCGTTTCGGGGCTGTCGACGGCCTGGTGACCAATTTCCATCTGCCCAAATCGACGCTGTTCATGCTGGTCAGCGCACTGATGGGACTCGACACGATGCAGGCGGCCTATGCCCATGCCATCGCCAGCGGCTATCGCTTCTACTCCTATGGCGATGGCAGCCTGCTGCTGCCGTGATGCGATCGGCATCGTTTGCACCGGCGGTGCGGCCCGACTCGCGGCTGCTCCTGCTCGGCAGCCTGCCCGGCCAGGCATCGCTGGCGCAACGCCAATATTACGCCCATCCGCGCAATCAGTTCTGGCGGTTGGCGGGGGCGGTGATCGATTGCGATCTGGCGGCGCTCGACTATCCGGCACGGCTGGCGGCGCTCGGCGCGGCAGGGATCGGGCTATGGGATGTCATCGGCAGCGCGACCCGGCCGGGCAGCCTCGACACCGCCATCCGTGACGCCGAGCACAATGAATTGCCGGCGCTGGTCACCACCCTGCCCCGGCTCGCCGCGATCGGTTTCAACGGCGCCACCGCCTTCAAACTGGGGGCGCCGTTGCTCGCCGGCGCCGGGCCGGCACTGATCAGGCTGCCGTCGAGCAGCCCTGCCTATGCCGCGATGCCGTTCGCTGCCAAGCGCGACGCCTGGCTGGCATTACGCGCCTGGCTCTAGCTCTGCTGCAACCTCAGCGAGCAGCCAGTCGCGGAAGTGCCGGATCTTGGGCAGGTTGCGGCGGCTTTCGGGGCAGACCAGCCAGAAACTTGCGCCGGCAGTCGCCAGCAATGCAAACGGCGCCACCAGCCGGCCCGCGGCGATTTCGCGGGTCCACATGCGCGGATTGAGCAAGGCCACGCCCTGCGCCGCCAGCGCCGCGGCGCCCTCGACGACCTGCGAATCGAGATGCAGGCCGGTGTGATCGCCGACGGCAGCCGCCACCCCCGCCGCATCGAACCAGGTCTGCCACCAGGCATCGGTGGGCGTCAGGCGCGGCACTGCGAGCAGATCGGCCGGCGCTGCCAGCGGGTGCGCCGCCAGGAACGCCGGGCTGGCGACGGGCGTGAATTCGCTGGTGAACAACCGGTCGCCGTGCAGGCCCGGCCCCGGCTGGCGCGTCGAACGGATGGCGACATCGGCCGTATCGCGGGCGAAATCGACGAGCGTGTCGCTGGCATCGAGCCGGACGGCGAGATCGGGGTGGCGCAACTGGAAAGCGCCGAGCCGCGCCGCCAGCCAGTTCGCCGCAAAGGTGTTGGCGGCGCTGATCGTCAGCACGGCCGCCGAATCGCGGCGCGCGGCGGCAAAAGCATCGTCCAGCGCATCGAAGGCACCGCTGACCAGGGGCGCGGCGCGGCGGCCGGCCTCGGTCAGCGTCACCCGGCCCTTGTCACGGCGGAACAGCGGCGCCCCCAGCCGTTCCTCGAGCAGGCGGATCTGGTAGCTGACGGCGGCCTGCGTCATCCCCAATTCGGCGGCGGCGCGGGTGAAATTGCCATGCCGCGCCGCGGCCTCGAAAACCCGGACGGCGGCGAGTGGCGGTAGCTGGCGCATGCCAGGATGATAAGCCAGGCTTATACACTGTGTCGAGACTTTGGTTGGCAATCGCGCCGGGATTAAGCGATTTTCCATCCATGCCGCAGGCCTTGCGGCGACAAGGAGAAACACCATGATGCTCGATTCCGATCAGGGCCGGTTGTGGACCGCCCATGGCAAGGCGTTGGGCGACGACCTGTCGGCCAGCGTCGCCCGGCTGCGCAAAACCCTGTCCGGCGCCCGCATGCGCGGCGTTGCCGAACTGATCGCCGTGACCACGGTGTTTTCATTGTCGCTTGGCCTCGCCAGCCTGATTGCCCTGCAGTTTGCCGATGGTTCGATGGTGATCTGACGGTTGCGCCCCTGCCGCGATTGCCGTCAAATGGCCGCGACGGGGGCGCAATGATCGAGACCATCCGCATCGCGCGGCAGCGCTGGTGGAGCCTGACCGCCTTTGCCGTGCTGTTCCGCGGGATCGAATCGATGGTCTTCGCGCCGATCGCCGCCATCGCCGGCGGCTGGCTGATCGGCCGCAGCGTGCTCGATTCGACCGCGATCGTCGGCTTCCTGCTGTCGTGGCGCGGCCTTGCGGCGCTGGTGCTGGCGGCGACATTGCTGCTCGCCATCCGCCTGCTCGAACACGCCGGGCTGTCGGCGATGCTGTTCGCCGGCGCAACGGACCGCCGCCTGTCGTCGCTGGCGGCGCTGCGCATGGTAGGCTTGCGATTGCCAACATTGGTGCGGCTCGGCGCGCGGCTGGCGCTGGCGGGGCTCACCTGCCTGCTGCCGGTGCTGGCGGTTGCCGGCGGGTTTGCCGCCTGGCTGCTGCCGGCGCATGACATCAACTATTATCTGAAATTGCAGCCGCCGGCCTTCAAGGTCGCCGCGGCCGGCATCGGCCTTGCCGCACTGGTATCGGCGGCACTGCTGCTGGCGCTGTTCGTGCGCTGGCGGCTGGTGGTCCATGCGGTGATGTTCGAAAACGCCGGGCCTGGCGCCGCAATGGCACGTTCTGCAGCGCTCACCGCCGGGCAGCGCGGCCGGGTGGCCGGACTGGTGCTTGCCGTCTCGCTGCTGATCGTTGCGCTGGGCGCGCTGGGTGCCGCCGCCGGCGGGCTGGCGACGCGCGCCGTGCTGGCGGCGCTGGGGCCGATCGACGCGCTCAGCGTCGCAGGCCTCGCCGCCGGGCTGCTGCTGCTGTTCGCGCTGCGCACCGTCGTCGGGATCGCCTTCACCCTGGCCGGCAGCGTCGCCGATGCCGGCGCGGCGACCGCATTCTATCGCGAACGCTGCGCGGCGATGGGCGGCGGGATGGCGCTTCCCGACGCCGGGATGCCCGACCAGCCGCGCGGCTTTGGCTGGATGCCGGCGGGGTTTGCCGCGGCGCTGCTGGTGTCGGCCGGCGGCGGCACGCGGCTGGCGCTGCAGGCGATCGGCGACGCGCGGCCGGTCAGCATCCAGGCGCACCGCGGCGTCACCGGGCCGGGCGCGCCGGAAAACACGCTTCCCGCGGTGGCAGCAGCGATCGCTGCCGGCGCCGACACGATCGAGACCGATGTGCAGATGAGCCGCGATGGCGTGCTGGTCATGGCCCATGACAGCGATTTTTCGCGCACCGGCGGCGTGGCGCGCAAGGTCTGGGACCTCGACTATGCCCAGATCCGCCGCATCCCGCTCGGCGGCACGCGGCAGATCGCCCCGACGCTCGGCGATTTCCTCGCGGCGGCGAAAGGCCGGGCGCGGGTCAATATCGAGCTGAAACACTATGGCAACCACCAGCCCGGTCTCGCCGCGCGGGTGGTCGCGGCGGTCAATGCCGCGGGCATGGCGGGCGACGTCGTCATCCAGAGCCTCGAATTTGCGCCGCTGGCGCAGGTGCGCGCCGCCGCGCCGCAAATCCCCATCGGCTATCTGCTGTCTTTCAATGTCCGCGATCCCTCGCGGCTGGCGGTGGATTTCATCGCCGTCGAACAGTCGCGGATCGATCGCAGCTTCATCGCCCGCTCGCACCGGCGCGGCCAGCTGGTCTATGCGTGGACGGTCAACAGCCAAGCCGACATGGAACGGCTGATCGATCTTGGCATCGACGGGCTGATCACCGACGAGGCGGCGCTGGCCGCGCAGGTGCGCGACAGCGATGCCGGCGACCGTGCGCTGCGCCAGATCAACGCCCTGCTTGCCGGGTAGCACTCGCGCCCGACACCGCTATAAGCCCCCTATGGCCGAGCCGACCCTGCACCCCGACGCGGACATCCCGCGCGAGGCCCTGGAAGAGGGCCGGCTGAGCCGCGCCTATGTCGCCGATGTCATCGCAGGCCTCGACAGCGACGCCGACGAGACGGTGCGGACGCTGGTGGCGCCGCTGCACCCGGCCGATATCGCCGACCTGTTCGCGCTGGTGCCCGAGGCTTATCGCGGCCA
>JANOCM010000208.1:0-7194 GCA_031412175.1 Alphaproteobacteria bacterium | reverse complement strand
CCCCGGCCCCCTCCCTGAAGCAGGGAGGGGGAGCAGTGGCATTCCTTGGTGGGCTGCATTACCTGCGCGGGGTGACCACCCCCTCCGTCCGTGTCGTCGTCTTCCAGCATGGGCTGGGTGCGCTCGACTATGCCGTGCCCGCCGGCATGGACCTCGCGCCGGGCGATGCCGTCAGCGTGCCGCTGGGGCCGCGCACGATCACCGGCGTCGTCTGGGACAAGGATCGCCTCGACGGCCGCGAGGTCGAGGCCAAACGCCTGCGGCCGGTGACGGCGCGCATCGATATCCCACCCCTCGCCGCGCCGCTGCGCCGGCTGTGCGAATGGGTGGCGGATTATTACATCGCGCCGCTCGCCGGCGTGATCCGCATGGTCTGGCCATCGGTGGCGTTCCTCGGTGATCGCGAGGTCACCGAATACCGCATCGCCGGGCCAGTGCCCGACCGGATGACGCCGGCGCGGACGCAGGCGATCGAAAAGCTCGCCGACCGGCAGGGCATCGTCCGCGACCTGACCCGCATCGCCGGCGTGTCCGATGCCGTCATCCGCGGGCTGATCACCGCCGGCACGCTGCAGCCGCTGACCGTCAGCGCCGATGCGACCCCCGCCACCCCCGATCCCGACCATGCGCCGCCGCAGCTCGAGGCGGCGCAGGCCGCAGCCGCCACGACGATCGCCGATGCGGTGACGGCGGGGGGCTTCACGCCCTTCCTGCTCGAAGGCGTCACCGGATCGGGCAAGACCGAGGTGTATTTCGAGGCGGTCGCCGCAGCATTGCGGTCCGGTGGCCAGGCGCTGGTGCTGGTGCCCGAGATCGCCCTCACCGCCCCGTGGCTGGCGCGCTTCGCCGCGCGCTTCGGCTGCGCGCCGGTGTCGTGGCACAGCGACCTCAAGGCCAGCGAGCGCCGCGCCGCCTGGGCCGCGATCGCCGATGGCCGGGCGCGAGTCGTCGTCGGCGCGCGGTCGGCGCTGTTCCTGCCGTTCAAGGACCTGCGCGTCACCATCGTCGATGAAGCGCACGAAACCAGCTTCAAGCAGGAGGAGGGCGTCCATTACCACGCCCGCGACGTCGCGGTGATGCGCGCGCAAGAGCAAGGCGCCACCGTCGTCCTCGCCACCGCCACCCCGGCGATCGAGACGCAGGTGCAGGCCGCCAAGGGCACCTATCGCCATCTGAAGCTGCCGGCGCGCTTCGGCGGCGCGCAGATGCCCGATATCCAGCTTGTCGACCTGCGGCGCTATCCGCCGGCGCGTGGCGCCTGGCTCAGCCCGCCGCTGGTCGCCGGCGTGACGGCGACGCTTGAAAAGGGCGAGCAGGCGCTGCTGTTCCTCAACCGCCGCGGCTATGCGCCGCTGACGCTCTGCCGAACCTGCGGCACCCGCATCCAATGCCCCAATTGCACCGCCTGGATGGTCGAGCACCGGCTGTCGCGCCGCCTCGCCTGCCATCATTGCGGCCACCAGACCGCAGTGCCCGACGCCTGCCCCGAATGCGGCGAGGCCGATTCGCTCGTCGCCTGCGGGCCGGGTGTCGAGCGCATCGCCGAGGAGGTGCGCCGCACCTGGCCGGCGGCGCGGGTGGCGCTGGTCACGTCGGACACGATCAATTCCCCGGCGCGCGCCGCCGAACTGGTGCGCAGCGTCGACGCGCGCGAGATCGACGTGCTGATCGGCACGCAGATGGTCACCAAGGGCTATCATTTCCCCGAACTGACACTGGTGGGGGTCGTCGATGCCGATCTCGGGCTTTCGGGCGGCGATCTGCGCGCCGGCGAACGCACCTTCCAGCAGGTCGCCCAGGTGGCGGGCCGCGCCGGGCGCGGCGCCAAGCCCGGCAAAGTGCTGATCCAGACCCACCAGCCGCAAGCGCGATTGATGCAGGCGCTCGTCGCCGGCGACCCGGCGGCGTTCTACGAAGCCGAGACCGAGGCGCGCCGCGATCTCGGGCTACCGCCGTTCGGGCGGCTGGCGGCGATCATCGTGTCGAGCGAGGATGCCGCGTCGGCGCTCGCCGCCGCCCGCGCCATCGGCGCCGCCGCGCCATCGGCGGAAGGGCTGTCCGTCCTCGGCCCCGCCGCCGCGCCGCTGGCAATGCTGCGGGGCCGCCATCGCCAGCGGCTGCTGGTGCAGGCGCGGCGGACGCTACCGTTGCAGCGGGTGCTGCGCGACTGGCTGGGAGGGGTGGCGGTGCCCGCCAATGTGCGTGTGGTGATCGACGTCGATCCGTACAGCTTCGTGTAGAGCCTCCGGCGGCGAAGCCTGCCCCCGCGAAGGCGGGGGGCCTTGGCCCCCAACCCCATTTGTCAGAACCGATTGCGCCCGTGAGCGAACCTTTCCCCCTCGCTGCGGAGCGCGGCGCGGCTTGACATTTATCACCGATTTGGTTATCAAGGTGAGCGTTTCGCTCTTTGACATCGTGAGTATCAACGGAAATCTCCGAGCGAAGATATATCTTGGCACGGCCGATGGCTGCAAAGTGAGTGACTTTCGAGACTTTTGAAGGATTTGGTGATGCTGGCCTTAGGAGTTCCGTCCGCTTTCGCCCAGCAGCGGACATCAGAACTCAGCCACAATGCTTCCGATCATCGGCTTCGTATACTTGGCAATCGGATCGACATCAGCGGCGTCAGCCTTGTGCCGGTATTCACCTTCATCGAAAGCGACGAACACTTGGTAGAATAAATCCGGCCATGGTTGCTGCGGTTCCCTCGAGAGTCCTTCGATGAGAACCGCATACAAGCCGTTTACGACAGCGTCACAAAACTCAAACGTCAGATCACCGGAATGGAAGCCTGTCGCCAACGCTTGTGCGACCTCATTGTATAGGCCTAGTTCCTCACGCGCATTCGAGCCAGTATGTCGATCAATGTCTGTCTGCTCAATCGACCATGGTCGATTTGCATCGATCGCAAATTGATTGCGCATGGTTTCGATAAAGGTCTGGGCCGGTGTCATAGGGCCAAGTTATCCTGAGGGCTGGCCGTCTGCAAACCACCCAAGTTTGGCTTTTGCCAGCGGCAGGGGATCGAACCCGCACCCCGTCGCCGGAGATCGCTGTAGCGATACGTCTACCAATTCCGTCACGCTGGCAGCGGCGCCATAGCACACGGGTGGGAGCGAGCGGAATGTCCGCTTCCCACCAAAAGCAGACGACCTGTCCAACTGGGGTCTGGAGCCAAGGCCCCAGACCCCTATCGTTCAAGCCTTCTGCACCCGCGCGATCATCCGGTCGACCACGCCCGGCAATGCCGCCAGCGGCACGCCGCCGGTTTCGACCAGCGCGTCGTTATAGTCGCGGACATCGAACTTCGGCCCCAGTACGGCCTTGGCGCGTGCCCGCTGCTTCAGGATCTCGTTGTGGCCGATCTTGTAGCCGCAGGCCTGGCCGGGTGACGCGCAATAGCGGTCGATTTCGCTGGTGACGGCGCCGCGGTCGCGGCCGGTTTCGGCGACCATCGTCGTGATTGCCTTGTCGCGGCTCCACTTCATTTCGTGGAGGCCGGTATCGACGATCAGCCGCACGGCGCGGAAGCGCTGCGCCTGCAGATAGCCGAGGCGGCCGAACGGATCATTCTCATACAGGCCGAACTCGTCGACCAGCTGTTCGGCGTACAGCGCCCAGCCTTCGGTGAAGGCGTTGAAGCCGATCAGCTGCGCCATCGGCGAGACGATCTCGGGGTGTTCGGCGAGGAACGCGCCCTGCCAGGCATGGCCGGGCACTGCCTCGTGCGCGGTCAGCGACGCCAGCGTCCATTGCGGCCAGAAGCCCATTTCCTTCAGGTTGATGTAGTAGATCGCCGGGCGTTTCCCGTCGGCGCTGGCGAAGTTCATATAGCCAAGGCCGGCGCCGTCCTGGATGTCGATCGGCACGCGCTTGACCTGGACATCGGCCTTGAGCCCAAGCTTTGACAGGCGGGGCAGCAGCGGCCGGATCGCATCGATGCGGCCCTGGCAATAGGCGATGACCGCGGCGCGGCCGGCGTCGCTGTCGGGCTGCAGGAATTTGGGGTCCGACGTCAGCGCGGCGGTGCGTTCCCCGACGCTGCCCTGCGTCAGGCCCTGCTTACGCAGGATTTTGTCCATCTCGGCTTCGATGGCGCGGTTCTGGTCCCAGCCGGTCTTGTGGATTTCGGCGGCCGACAGGCTCGTCGTCGTCTGCGACTTGAGCAGATATTGATAGTACGCCTCGCCCTGCGGCAGTTTCCACGCGCCGGCGTCCTCATTGGCCTTGAGTGCCTTCAGCGCCGCCATCTGGCGATCGAGCGCCGGGTAGATGCCGTCGGCAACCACGCTGGTGGCGCGCGCCGTCGGATCGGGCAGGCCGAGCTTTTTCGCACGGCCGGCGATCGAGGTGACGAACTTCGATTGCCCGGCCGCCACGCCGCGCAATTGCGCCTGCTGGCCGAGCGTGTTGGCGATGATGAACGCCGGCGGGATGACGCCCTTGCCGGCGTCCTCCTTGATGCGCGCGGTTTCGTCGTCGAGGCTTTTCGCCACCTGGCCGAGCCGGCTCATATAGGCGTCGGCGCCGGCGGCATCCTCCACCCGGTGATAGCTGTCGAGGAATTCGGCGGCCTGGCTGTAGGTGCCGTTCTGCTGGCTGACGACATAGGGGATGCCGCCGCCGGTGCCGGCAAAGCCATAGCCGAAGCGCTGGCCCTCGGCAGCGATGGCGAGTGCCCATGTCGCCGCATCGTAATTGTTGATGTCGGCACCCTGCAGCCGGTCGCGCGGGATGCCGGCAAGCAGCCGGGCCGAGGTCGCCTCGACGCGGCGGTCTTCGGCGACGCCGGCGGGCGACAGGTCGGTCAGTTTCCCGGCCAGCGCCGCATTGGCGCCGCGGTCCATGCCGAGCAGCGTCGCCTGTTCGGGACTGCGCTGCAAAAGCTGGTCGGCGATGGTCTTGAAGGCGGCGGACAGCTGCGGATCGCCCGCCGGGGCTGCGGCGCCGGCGATGGCGGGCAACGCGGCAGCGGCGCCAGCGGTGGCGACGCCCTGCAGCAGGGCACGGCGCGTGGCGGTCAGATCGAACATCATGGACTCCCCGGAATGACTGGAATGGGCGGCACGCTACCCGGCTCGGCGGCGCCGGGGAAGGCTGCTGGCGCACCGCGCAGGCGGCGGGCGAACAACAGGCGGTCGGCCCCCTTGAAGCCGAAGCGCCAGATGATCGCGCTGTACAGCGCCAGCACGATGAACTGGCCGAGCGCCAGCTGGAACCATTCGGGCAGGCGGATGAACGCCAGCCCCAGCGCAAAGGCCGGGACCGCCGCGATCAGCATGATCCAGCGCCAGCCGGCGACCGGGTGGCCGACGACACGCGCCAGCAGCCGCGATTTGACCACCGACAGGAACAGCGCCGAAATCGCGAGGCCTGCCGCGGCGCCGACACCACCGTACATTGGCACCAGGATCAGGCTCGCCCCGACCTGGATGGCGATGCCGGCCAGCGACCACATCAGATTGGCGTTGCGCGCGACATAGATCAGCGCGCCTTCGGCAACGGCGGCCTGGGCGGCGAGCAGTTCGACGGTCAGCAGCACCGCCAGCACCATCGCGCCGCTGGCGAACACCGGCCCGAACAGCCCCATGCCGGCTTGCCCCGACAGGCCGAGCGCCAGCACCACTCCCAATTGCGCGGCGCCGACCCAGAAGCTGATCTGGCGGACATGCGCCGCGACCTTGACGATGTTGCCGGCGGCCAGATTGGTGGTCAGCACCGGCGCCAGGATCGGATCGAACGACGATTTCAGCCGCTGCGGCAGCGAGGCGATCTGCTGGGCGACATAGTAGATTCCGACGATTTCAGGGCTGGCGAAGCGGCCGAGGATGAAGATGTCGAGGCGTCTAGCGCCCCATTCGGCGATATCGGCGCCGGCAAGCGGCAGGTTGAGCCGCGCCAGCCGCCAGATGCGGCCCGGATCGACGTGCCAGTGCGGCGCCCAGCCGAACTGGCGGAACGCCGGCCACAACGAGGCGATGGCGGCAGCGACCATCGACAGCAGATAGGCGATGATGAGGCCATCGCCCTTCATCGTCGTGAACGCCAGCGCCAGCGCGGCGATGCTGAGCGTCCACGGCTCGACGAGCGACCGCGCCGTCACCGTCGCACCGATATTGTGGCGGAAGGCGAGGCCGGCGAGGCTGATATCCGACAGCACGATGGCGATGATGATCAGCGGGAACAGCCGGTCGAGCCCGGTGATGTCGCCGCTGGGAAAGACGATGCGCGGCACTGCGATCAGCACGGCGGCACCCAGCGCCGCGGCGAGCACCGAGACGAGCAGGGCATCATAAAGCGAATGCGCCTCGGCATGGGCGCGGGTGTCGGCCGTGGCACCACGCTGTGCCATGTCCTCGGCGAGCCCGCGCTTCAGGCCCAATGTCGCCAGCATCGCGACCAGTTCGACGACCATCGTCGCATAGGCGAAGCGGCCGAGCGCTGTCGCACCATACAGCCGCCCGGCAATGAACAGGAAGGGAAAACGTGCCGCCAGCCGCAGGACATAGCCGAGAAAACTGGTACGCCCGCCACGGGCCAGCGCGGCGGTTTCGGCTGCGGCGCCAGCGTCAGCCGACATGGTCACCGTCAGCCGACATGCACCCGCCGGTAGCGGCCATGCAGGTAGAGCAGCGATTCGCGGTCGGGCGCCTGGCCGAAGCGCGTCACCCGGCCGACGATGATGCGGTGGTCGCCGCCATCGTGATCGGCGTGCAGCGTGCAGGCAAAGGCGGCCTTTGCCGCAGACAGAATCGGCAGGCTGTCCCATTCCTCCCATTCCGCCTCGGCAAAGCGGTCGATGCCCTTTTTGGTAAAGCGGTCGGCGACCGGCTGGCCGTCGAGATCGAGGATGTTGATGGCAAAGCGCCCGGTGTCGCGCAGCGCCGGCAGCGCCGACGCGGTGTTGGCCGGGCAGAACAGCAGCAGCGGCGGATCCAATGACACGCTGGTGAAGCTGTTGGCGGTCAGCCCGATGCGCGCGCCATCGGCGGTGCGCCCGGTGACGACGGTGACGCCGGTGGCAAAGCAGCCAAAGGCATCGCGCAGCGTGCGGGCATCAAAGGGAGGTTCGGCGAGATTCATTGCGCGGCACCCCTAAGGCATGGGCGCGCAGGGTCAATGTGTGACGAAATGACCGGCGCCGCTTCTGGTGCAACTGTGGCCTTGTTGCCGGGGGCTGGCCAAGGTGGCGTG
>JANOCM010000207.1:0-1948 GCA_031412175.1 Alphaproteobacteria bacterium | reverse complement strand
GTCGTCGAAAATGTCGAACGCGAACTGAAACTTGGCCACACCCCGCGCGAGGCCGCCTATCGCACCATGGACGAAGTCGGCGGTGCGCTGATCGCCATCGCGCTGACGCTGTGCGCGGTGTTCGTGCCGACCGCGTTCATCAGCGGGATTTCCGGGCAGTTCTACAAACAGTTCGCGCTGACCATCTCGTCGGCGACGCTCATTTCGTGTGTTGTCTCGCTGACCCTGTCGCCGGCGCTGGCGGCGCTGCTGCTGAAACCGCATGAACCGCACCATGATGCGGCCGGCTGGCGCCGCTATCCGCAGAAATTCGCCGATGGCTTCAACCGCGGCTTCGACTGGCTGTCGGATCGCTATGGCCGCATCGCGGCGCGCGCCGTACGTGCCATCGCCATCGTGCTCGTCGTCTATGCCGGGCTGCTGGCGCTGGCAGCGTGGCGTTTCACCGCGACGCCGGCGGGCTTCATCCCGGCGCAGGACCAGGGTTATCTGATCGCCGTCGTCCAGTTGCCGCCAGGCTCCTCGCTCGAACGGACCGACGCCGCTGTCAAAAGCGCGGTAAAGACCGCCAACACTGTTCCGGGCGTCAACTATGCCGTCGCCTTCGCCGGGCTCGACGGTGCCAGCTTCACCAACGCTCCCAATGCCGGCACGCTGTTCATCCAGATGGACGACTATCCGGTCAGGAAGGAAAAGGGGCTGACCGGTGCGGATATTCTGAACAGCCTGCGGCAGCGCATGGGCGCCATCTCCAGCGCCAATGTCCTCGTCATCCCGCCGCCGCCGGTGCGCGGCGTCTGCACCGGCGGCGGCTTCAAGATGATGGTGCAGGATCGCGGCGGCAAAGGCTATCAGGCGCTCGAGGGCGCGACCTTCGGCATGATGATGGCGGGCAACCAGACGCCGGGGCTGACATCGGTGTTCACCCTGTTCAACACCGGCACGCCGCGCGTCTATGCCGATATCGATCGCGAAAAGGCCGATCTGCTCGGGGTCTCGCCGGCGTCGGTATTCTCGACGCTGCAGGTCTATCTCGGGTCGAGCTATATCAACGATTTCAACCTGTTCGGCCGCACCTACCGCGTCACTGCGCAGGCCGATGCGCCGTTCCGCAATGATCCGACCGATATCACCAATCTGAAGGTGCGATCGAGCAGCGGCGCGATGGTGCCATTGGGATCGGTGGCGACATTGCGCGACATCAGCGGGCCCTATCGTGTCGTCCGCCACAATCTGTTTCCAGCCGCCGAGTTGCAGGGCGACAGGCTGCCCGGCTATTCGTCGGGGCAGGCGCTCGGCAGCATGGAAGACCTCGCTGCAAAGCTGCTGCCCGCGGGCTTCGACTATGAATGGACCGAACTGGCCTATCAGGAGAAAACCCAGGGCAATACCGCCGGCATCGTCTTCATCCTCGCCGTCGTCTTCGTCTTCCTGCTGCTCGCCGCGCAATATGAATCGCTGGTGCTGCCGCTGGCGGTGATCATGATCGTGCCGATGTGCCTGCTGGCCGCCATCCTCGGCGTCAATCTGCGCGGTTTCGACAACAACATCCTCACCCAGATCGGCCTCGTCGTGCTCGTCGGGCTGGCCGCCAAGAACGCCATCCTGATCGTCGAATTCGCCAAGCAGGCCGAGGAACGCGGGCTCGAACGCCATGCCGCGGCCGAGGAAGCCGCGCGCACCCGCCTGCGGCCGATCCTGATGACCAGCTTTGCCTTCATCCTCGGCGTCGTGCCGCTGGTCATCGCCTCGGGCCCCGGCGCCGAAATGCGCCAGGCGCTCGGCACCGCGGTGTTCTTCGGGATGATCGGCGTCACCATCTTCGGGCTGCTGTTCACGCCGGTCTTCTATGTCATCGCCAGTTGGGCGGCGGAAAAGGCCGCGAAAGTCCGCAGCCGCAACCGCGCGCCGCAACTGCCCCCGGTGGCGGAGCCGGCCGAATGAAGCG
>JANOCM010000206.1:0-2955 GCA_031412175.1 Alphaproteobacteria bacterium | reverse complement strand
GGCGACTCGGCGCCAGCCGAGCGGGGTGGGGGTTGGGTGGTATCGACGTGAGTGAACCCCACCCCGCTCGCTGCGCGAGTCGCCCTCCCCGCAGCCGTAGGCGACGCCTTCGCGTCAACGGGGAGGGAGGCTATTTCACCTGCAGTTCCATCTCGACCTTGCCGTCCTTGGCCTTCACGCTGCTCGCCGTCGACACGAACACGCGTTCGGCCGCGATCGCACCTTCGCTGAGCAGCGCTTCCTTCACCGCCCCGGCGCGCGCCTGGCCCAGCGCCTCGAGCTCGGCATCGGTGGCGGCGAATTTCGGCCGCAGCTGGTCCTCCAGCCATTTCACCTGGCTTTCGGCCGCCGCCTGTTTCGCTTCGCCGCTGGCGAACATGCCGGCCTTTGCGACGCCGGCGTCCTTGGGGAAATCAGGTCCCTTGCCGAATTTGGCCTTGTAGACGCGCTTCAGCTGGTCGGCCTTTTTCGCCGCATCGAGCCCGGCATAATCGGCAGCAACCGGGCCTTTCTTGCCTGCCAGCGCGGCGGCATGAAGCTTTGCCGTGGTGATCGCCTCGGCATCCTCGGCGATGCCGGCGCCGGCGGGGATGTCGAGGTTGATCTCGGGCTTGCCGGCCAGGCCCTTGGCGATCGCCGCCAGCACTTTGCCGGCATCGGTGGGCAGTACCGCCGATCCCGGCTCGAACACCACGAACTGCGCCTGTTCGCCACCGCCGCCGAACAGGCTGCCGATGAACTTGAACGGCGCGGTGATGATCTTGGTCAGCACATTGCCTACGATCTTCCAGATGATCGGCCAGACCCGGAAGCTCGGGTCATCGAGCGTGCCGCCGACCGGCAGGTCGAGATTGATGACGCCGTTGCTGTCCTTCATCAGCGATGTCGCCAGCCGCACCGGCAGCGACACCTTTTGCTTCGAATCGGTGGCGTCACCCCAGGTCAGCTGGTCGACGACGATATTGTGATCGGCCTGCAGGCCGCGGTTGACGATGCGATAGTGCAGCGTCGTCGACAATTTGCCCTTGGCGATCGCATAGCCGGCCCATTTGCCCGAATAGGGATTGAACACCGGCAGCTCGATATTGCTGAATTTTGCCGTGATGTCGGTATTGGCGTCATAGGCAAACATGTTGGCGCGGCCGGTGATGGCGACCGGCGAGAAGCGATCGACGACAAAGCCCTTCAGATTGAACCGCGCCTGCGAGCCCGGCGCGGTCGACAGGCCGGTGACGGCACCGCTGAAACCCTGGATGCGGACGGCGAAATTGGGGTCGATCGACTGGTCTTCAAAAGCGATCGTACCGCCGCGCACGGTGATTTCGCCGATGGTGATGGGCAGCAACTTGCCGGCGGCATTGAAGGTGCTGCTGACCGGGGCGGCGATCTTGAGCTTGCCGGGTTTCGACTTGCCGGCTTTGGCAGGTGGCAGCGCGGCGGCGGCGGGGGTCGCGGCTTCCACCGCGGGCAGAACGGGCGACGCAACCGGGTCCGCCGGTGCAGCAGCGGCGATCAGCACGGGCGCTGCACCGGCCGGCGCCTCGGCCACCGGGGGTGCCGGGGCCGGCGCGATACCTGCGGCCGATTGCAGGTTGAACTGTGCGGCGCGCGTAAAGATGACATGGCTGACAGGGCGGTCGAAATCGATGCGCGCAATGGCGACCTTGTCGGGCGCCGATTGATAGCGGATGCCGCTGATGTTGAGCTGTTTCCAGCTGACGAGGTTGCTGTTGTCCTGCCGCAGCGCCACGTCGAAATTGGCGACACCGACAGTGCCGGTGAAATTCGGCCGTGGCCCGGCCCTGGCGGCCGCCACCTGCAACAGGCCCTTCACCGACAGCGCGCCGCCGCGCACGACGACATTGCCGGGCGGTGCCAGTGCCGCCACCGCGGCGAGCGGGAAATTTGCGAGGTCGATGGCGAGATCGGCGTTGCCCGAGGCGGCGGCGGTGCCGGCGACGTGGAGTTTCGCCTTGCCGTTGATGCCGGCGGCCATGTCGACCCGCAACGGTGCGTCCATCGCGCTGCTCAAGGGCCCGATCTTCACAGTGACCGGCGCGAGGTTGAGCGTCTGGGGCCGCACCGGCGCCGGGCGCGCGATATCGACGCGCAGCGCCGCGTCGGCGAGTTCGAACCCGGCGAGCGCGACCTTCCACGCCGGGCCGGCGGCAGGTGCGGATTTCGGCAGGATGAGCGGGTAGAGGCCGGGAATGGTGACGCTGTTGTCGGCCGCGACCCTGGCACCAAGGCGCAGCCCGGTCGCCGATACCAGGCCGATATTGGCCTGTTGCGAAGCCGTCAGCACCTCGCTGGGGGCGACGCCGACCCCGGCCAGCGCCAGCGTTTCGGCGCCCCTGCCGCGGCCGGTGACGCTGATGCCCCTGAGCGCTGCCGCGCCGATCCGCGCGGCGCCGGATTTGATCGCATAGCGGGTGGACGCCAGCGTGACCCCGGCAATGGCGGCGCGTTCACCGGTCGGGCGGGCCACAGTGATGCCGTCGATGGCGACATCGCCGACGGTCAGCGCATCGGCGGCGAGCGACACCTTGGTCGGCGCCACGGTCAATGTCTTGATGGTGACACGATCGCCGCTGCTGGCAGTGACATCGACATCCGCGAGTGCCAGCTTTGTCATGTCGGCGTCGAAGTCGGTGCGCACCGGCTGGCCCGGCTGCGCCGGCAGCGCGGCAAAGCGATATTGCCCCGCCAGATCGACGCTGCCGCCGGCAAGGCTGGCCGGAATCAGGTCGCCGGCAAAACGCCCGATGCTCGCCAGCTGCAGCGCGCCGATGGTAAACTTGCCCTGCGACCTCAGCGGCGCCATCGCAACCGTGCCGGTCCAGGCAAAACTCTCGCCCTCGTCGCTGCGCGCTTCCAGGTGACCGTTGCCGCCGGCGTCGGCGCGCGTGGCGAAATTGGTCAGGCTGAACGTCACCGGCAACAGCGATTTGGTTT
>JANOCM010000205.1:0-2728 GCA_031412175.1 Alphaproteobacteria bacterium | reverse complement strand
GCTCGATCGCGACCTTGCGGCGGCGGAAAAGGGCAAGCAATACACCGCCGACCGGCTGGCGAAAAAGCGCACCGATCCGGCCAAGGCGCAGGCGATCCTTGATCGCATCCACCCGACGGCGGACTATGCCGATCTGGCGGGTTGCGACCTCATCATCGAGGCGGTGTTCGAAACCCGCGAGATCAAGGCCGATGTGACCAAGGCCACCGAAGCCGTCGTCGGCGCCGACACGATCTTCGGCTCGAACACCTCGACGCTGCCGATCACCGGCCTTGCCGAAGCCTGGTCGAAGCCCGCCAATTTCATCGGCATCCATTTCTTCTCGCCGGTCGAGAAGATGCCGCTGGTCGAGATCATCGTCGGCAAGCACACCGGGCCAGAAGCAATTGCCAAGGCGCTCGATTATGTCGCCGCGATCCGCAAGACGCCGATCGTCGTCAATGATTCCCGCGGCTTCTACACTTCGCGCTGCTTCGGCACCTATGTCCAGGAAGGGCTGGCGCTGCTCGGCGAGGGCACCGTGCCGGCGCTGGTCGAAAATGTCGGCAAGCAGATGGGCATGCCCGTCGGGCCGCTCGCGGTGAACGACGAAGTCGGGCTCGACCTGTCGTACAAGGTCGGCCAGCAGACGAAAGCCGATCTCGGCGATGCCTACAAGCCCGGCCCGGCCGACGCGGTCATCACCAAGATGCACGAGCTGGGCCGCCAGGGGCGAAAGAACGCCAAGGGCTTTTACGTGTACCCCGAAGGCGGCAAGAAGCATTTGTGGCCCGAACTGTCGGCGACCGTCGCCGGTGGGCTCGCCGAAACACAGCCCACGGCGGCCGAGGTGAAAGAACGCCTGCTCAATCGCCAGCTCGTCGAATGCGCGCGCTGCTTTGCCGAAGGCGTGCTCGAAACGCCCGAGGACGGTGATCTCGGCGCCATCTTCGGTTGGGGCTTTGCGCCGTTCACCGGCGGGCCGTTCAGCCATATGGACACCGTTGGCATTGCCAACGTCGTCGCCACGCTCGACCGGCTGGCGCAGGCGCATGGCGAGCGGTTCGCGCCGCCGCAGCTGCTCCGCGACATGGCGGCGGCGGGCGAGACGTTCTACGGGCGGGCGGCGCAGAAGAAAGCCGCCTGATGGCGGCGCTCGCCGAAGCCTTCACGCTGCCGACCGGCGCCCGGTTCAAGAACCGGATCGCCAAGGCGGCAATGACCGAGGGCCTTGCCGGCCGCGACGGCCTGCCCAATGACGATCATGTTCGGCTCTACCAACGCTGGGCGGCGGGGGGATCGGGGCTGCTGATCACCGGCAATGTCCAGATCGACCGCCACCACCTCGAACGGCCCGGCAATGTCATCGTCGATGGCCCGCTGACTCCGGACGCCGCAGCGGCGTGGCGCCGCTGGGCCGCGGCGGCGACCGAAAACGGCACCGCCGCCTGGGTGCAGATCAGCCATGCCGGGCGCCAGACGCAGGTGCCGGTCAACAAGGCGCCGAAAGCCCCATCGGCGGTGCAGCTGAAACTGCCGGGCGGCATGTTCGGCGTGCCGGTGCCGCTCACGGAGCCCGAGATTCACGACCTGATCGCGCGCTTCGCCCATGTCGCGAAAGTATCGCAGGATGCCGGATTCTCGGGCGTCCAGATCCACGCCGCGCACGGCTATCTGATTTCGCAATTTCTGTCGCCGCTGGCCAATCTCCGCACCGACCAATGGGGCGGTGCACTCGAAAACCGCGCGCGCTTCCTGCTCGAAACCGTCAAGGCGGCGCGCGCCGCGGTCGGCCCGGGCTTCGGTGTCGGCGTCAAATTGAACAGCGCCGATTTCCAGAAGGGCGGCTTTGCGTTCGAAGACTGCCTGATCGTCTCGGGCTGGCTGCAAGACCTTGGCGTCGACCTGCTCGAAATCTCCGGCGGCACCTATGAACAGCCGGCGATGATGGATTTCGAAGGGCTGGAGCCGCGCGAGGAACCGAAGCAGCAGGCCAGCACCGCCGCGCGTGAAGCCTATTTCGTCGATCTCGCCAAGGCGCTGATGGCGGGCAAGACGCCGCCGTTGCTCGTCACCGGCGGCTTCCGTTCGGCGGCGGCGATGGAACAGGCGCTGGCCAGCGGCATCGCGATGATCGGCATCGGCCGGCCGCTGTGTGCGGCCCCCGATGCGATCAACGACCTGCTGGCGGGCCGCATCGCCGCGTTGCCGCGCTTCGAAGCGCAGCTGCGCATCGGTCCCGGGCTATTGGGGCCGCACTCGCCGCTCAAGCTGGTGCGGACGGTCAACGCCTTTGCCGCGCAGGCCTGGTATTATACGCAATTGCGCCGTCTCGCGGCCGGCACGCCATTGGAACCGAAAATGAACCCGCTGACGGCGTTCCTTTCGGAAAATCGCGAGAACAAGGCGCGGACGTGACCGCAAGCCGGTGAAGCGCCTGTTCCTGCTGCTCTCCGGCCTTGGGCTGGCGTTCGTGCTGTTCGGCGTCTGGCAGGCGCAGCAGGCGCCGATTGTGGCGCGCTACACCGTGCCGATCGTCGGGTTGCGCGCGCCGCTACGCATCGTCCAGGTGTCCGACAGCCACGCCGGTTTCGACATGCCGGCGGCGCGGCTGGCGCGCGTCGTCGCGCAGATGAACGCGCAGCGCCCCGACCTGATCGTGCTGACCGGCGACTATATCAGCGGCAATCCGGCCGACTGGTCGGCGCCGGAAACCCGCGCCGCGCTGGCGCCGTTCGCCGCATTGCGC
>JANOCM010000204.1:0-5823 GCA_031412175.1 Alphaproteobacteria bacterium | reverse complement strand
CGCACCCCGTCGATGGTGATCGAGGTTTCGGCGATCGATGTCGCCAGCACGACCTTGCGCGTGCCAACCGGCGGCGGCCGGATCGCGGCGCGCTGGTCGCCGCCGTCGCGCGCACCATAGAGCCGGTGCACCTCGACATCGCCGGGCAGCCGCCCCTCCAGCCGCTCGGCGGTGCGCTCGATCTCGGCGGCGCCGGGCAGGAAGGCGAGGATCGATCCCGGTTCATCGGCCAGCGCGCCGCGGATCGCCGCCGCCATCGCATCTTCCACTCGCACCGCCGCATCGCGGCCGGCATGGCGCAGTTCAACGGGGAACATCCGCCCCAGGCTTTCCAGCCGGACAAGGCCCGGGATGATCGCCTCATACGCCGCGCCGTCGAGCGTGGCCGACATCAGCAGCAGCCGCAGATCGGGCCGCAGCGCCTCGCGCGCCTCGAGCGCCAGCGCCAGCGCGAGATCGCTTTCGAGGCTGCGTTCATGGACCTCGTCGAACAACACCGCGGCGATGCCGGGCAGTTCGGGATCGGCGATCAGCATCCGGGTGAAGATGCCTTCGGTCACCACCTCGATCCGCGTCGCCGCCGACACGCGGCTGTCCATGCGGGTGCGATAACCGATGGTCGCGCCGACCGCTTCGCCGGCCAGTTCCGCCATCCGCTCCGCCGCCGCCCGCGCCGCCAGCCGCCGCGGCGACAGCAGCATGATCTTGGCCCCGCGCGCCCATTCCTCCCCCATCAGCGCCGGCGCCACCGCCGTCGTCTTCCCCGCCCCCGGCGGCGCCACCAGCGCCACCGGCGCATTGGCGGCGAGCGCGGTGCGCAACGCGGGGAGGATGTCTTCGACGGGAAGCGGCATTGCGGCGGTGTAGGGGGAATTGCCGGGACGGAGAAGCGGGGGAGCGCTGGCGCTAGAAAGCGTGCCTGCAGGCGGCGGTGCCATGAATAGACGGAATGGCGGGAGTTGGGACAAAACAGCCATTTCTGGAAGGGCCGCTGAACGACGGCTTCCGGCAGGAGCTGACGCTCGGGTGTTTGCTCGTGTAGTATCGCCGAATGGCCGTGGGCGGGCTTCAATAAGTGACATTGATGGCAGCCTTAGCCTGCTTCGTTGACCCTCCCCTTGCGGGCGCCAAACGCCGCCGCTGTCAGGCCTCGCCTGCGTGCTCGACAATGTTCGCCGGCAGCACATCGCGCAGATCGGCCGGGATGGGCATGGGGTTGAACGCGCTGACGGCAGCACGGCCTGTGTTGCCCCAAGGGATGCGGCCTGAAATCGAACCGAGCGGTGCCAATGCGAGCCGAACTGCCTGGCCGAGGATCTCCCGAGCATTGCCCTGCCTGATGGCAAGGCCGAGCATCTCCCAATGGACACGGAGGTGGGGACGCAGCTCGATCTGGGAGAGGATGTGCGCGCGCTCGAGCGATTGCCACTGACCAAGGGTGTCTCCCTGCGCACGCGCTGTTCGATATGCCGAGAATTCCTGATCGAGACGAGCGAGCCACGCGGCGCGCTGCGCCAGCGCGTTGACACCGGCGCTGCCCTTGGCGGCGAGTGCCCGCCAGCGCCGCTGCCGATGCGCGTAGAACAGTCTCGCAAATCCCCAGCCAAACGGGGTCAAAAGGCCCGCCTCAATTTCGACATCGTCGGTGTAGGTGCAGCCACCTGCGGGATGGGGTGCGATCGTGATCCAATGGTCCCAGTGCCGCGCCAGATCCCCCGAGCCGTTGTCCCGCATCCGATAGCTGCCGTCAGAACCGCTCTGACGCGAGACGTCGATCCACTGGCGGCCGATTGGAAGCAGCCCGACCAGCAGCACACGAACCCGGTAGCGGCCATCTGCCCATTGCTGCGGCAGGGCCGGCGGGTCGACAGGCGCAAATCGCAGCAAAGGCGCGGCGATATAATGAAGCAGCGCCGGCATGGCCACCAGGGCGACAGCGTGTTCCGTCGTGATTGGCAGCTTTGTGGACAAGCGAACGCGCAAGACATCCTCCCTGATTCGCGGACAGCACGGTCGTTCTGCACCCTCTAGCAACTACAGGGTCAAGGGCCCTGACTCAGCGGTGGCTTGAGGGCCCCGACAACTGATGGGAAGCTATTGACCCTGTACCAGCTACAGGGTCTAGCAAACCTGCCAGCACGCGCTGCGATTGCCGGAGCGACCTGTCTGGAGCACATCTTGCGACCCCATCCTTCACCCACCGTTCGCCTGCTCACCATTGGCATTGGTGCCTTGGGTGGTCTCCTCGCTCAGCCAGCGTCCGCCGAGGCCGTCCCTGACGAGGAGGCAGAAGAAGAGATCATCGTCCATGCCACGCGGTCGGGGCGCAGGGCTGACGATGAGGCCGTTCGTGTCGAGGTGATAGAGCGCGAAGAGATCGAGGAGAAAATCCTCATGACGCCCGGCAACGTTGCGATGCTTGTCGCCGAGACACCGGGGGTGCGAGTTCAGGTCAATTCGCCGTCCCTTGGGTCGTCCAACATCCGGATGCAGGGCATGGACGGTCGTTATACTCAGCTGCTGGCCGACGGCTTGCCGCTCTATGGCGGCCAAGCTTCATCCGCAGGCATTCTGCAAATTCCGCCCACCGATCTAGGCCAAGTCGAGGTTATCAAGGGTGTAGCGTCGGCGCTCTATGGTGCATCGGCCTTGGGCGGCGTCATCAATTTCGTGTCGCGCCGGCCGGGCAATGCTGCCGAGGCCGAGGCGCTGCTCAACCTGACGAGCCGGGGTGGCCAGGATGTGACGGCCTATGCCGCTGTGCCGGCCGGCGACACTGTCGGTGTCTCGATGACCGGCGGCTTCCACCATCAGGATGCGAATGATCTCGACGGCGATGGCTGGGCCGACATGCCTTTCTATCGCCGCTGGAACGTGCGGCCCCGCCTGTTCGTTGAAGGATCGAATGGCGCCCGGCTGTTGCTGAGTGCGGGCGCGATGACGGAGGATCGCACCGGCGGCACCCTGCCAGGGCAAACAGCGTCGGATGGCCGGCCGTTCGTCGAGGCGCTCCATACGACGCGCTTCGATGCTGGCCTTGTTGGCGAAACGCCAATCGCCGACACCGTGACACTGCATGCCCGCGGCTCGTTGATGCGGCAAAAGCACCGGCACCAGTTCGGCGCGGCGATCGAGGACGATCGCCATGAGACCAGCTTTGGCGAAGTGTCGCTAAGCGGCAAGGCCCGAGGGATCGACTGGCTCGCCGGCGCCGCCGTGCAGCATGATGGCTACCATTCCGAGCAGTTCAGCGGATTCGATTATGTTTTCAACGTGCCGGGTCTGTTCGGGCAGGTGGAGGGTGACATTGCCGAGGCTATCACCCTGTCGGCGAGCGCCCGGCTCGACCGTCACAGCGAATATGGCACTTTCCTCAGTCCGCGCGTGTCGGCGCTCTACAAGCCGGGTGCATGGACATTCCGCGCGTCTTGGGCGCGCGGCTTCTTCGCACCGACGCCCTTTGTCGAACAGATCGAGGGAACAGGCCTGTCGCGCCTCGATCCTCTTTCCGGATTGCGGGCGGAGACAGCGCAGACCGCATCATTGGATATTGGGTATCGCAGTGGCGGCTTCACCGCCAGCATGACCTTGTTCGGGTCTGATATCGACGGCGCCGTGCAGGTCCAGAATGTCGGGCCCGATCGCGTTCGCTTGATCAATGCAGCAGGCATAACCCGCACCCGCGGTGTCGAGCTGGTCGCACGCTACCGCTGGGATGCCTTCACCCTCACCGGCAATTATGTGCATGTGGTTGCGACGGAGCCTGATCCGGAGTTTTCCGGCCGGCGGCGCATCCCGCGCCTGCCGCGCAACACGGCCGGCATCGTCGCAATGTGGGAGGAACACGGCCGCGGCCGGATCGGGCTGGAGGCCTATTACACGGGCCGCCAGACGCTGGAAGAAAACCCCTACCGTTCGGTCAGCCGGCCCTATGTCGAGCTCGGCGCCCTGGCGGAGATGGTGCTTGGTCCCGTGCGGCTGTTCGTCAATGCCGAGAACATTCTGAATGTCCGCCAGACGAAGTTCGACCCGCTCGTGCGAACGTCGCGGGCACCAGACGGCCGCTGGACCGTCGATGCCTGGGCACCGACAGACGGGTTCGTGATGAATGGCGGGGTGCGACTTATGTTCGGCGGAGAAAGGGAACATGACTGATGGCCACCACGATCGGCGAACTGGCGCGCGCTACGGGGACCAAGGTCGAGACTGTGCGCTATTATGAGCGCATTGGCCTGCTGCCGGCCCCGCCGCGCACCGGCGGGAACTACCGCAGCTACGGTGCAGCGGAGCTGGCGCGAATGTCTTTCATACGGCGGGCGCGCGATCTCGGTTTTTCAGTGGAGCAGGTACGCGCTCTGCTCGGATTGTCCGACGACAAGCAAGGCGACTGCGCCAGCATCGATGCAATCGCCCGGACGCATGTGGCGGAGGTCGAGCGCAAGCTAGCCGACTTGATTGCCCTGCGCCGCGAGCTGAAGGCGGTCATCACCTCGTGCAAGGGCGGGGCAGTTGCAGACTGCCGGATCATCGAGGCGCTAGCACCACTACGAGGATAGCCTGTTGTCCGTCGCTGCGGCCAACCGCAATGCCACGCCGAGAGCCAAGCCGTTCCACCACGTTCGAATGGCCGGTTCCGGCAGGAGCTGCCGTCTAAGAAGCGATCGGGGAATGGCTCAAATTGGGTCGGGAGCCGCCCTTCTGCTCGCTCGCCGATCGACGTTCGCAGCGTTTGCGTCAGTGGACGGCGCTGAATGTCGCCGATGCCGTCGCTTGCGGGCCGCTAATCGAAATGTTCGATCCCGTCGCCGACGATGGCGACCCAGCCATGCTTGCTGCCCTCGTAGACCGAATACTGCGGCGGCGGGAAATCCGGGTCGGCAAAGGCGCCGATGGGGATGGCGGTGAGGCCGGGCATGCCGGTGCTGGCATAGGCGATCGTCGCGCTGCAAATGCCGCAAAAGCGGAATGTCGCCAGCGCGCCGCTGTCGCTGGTGCGGGTCCATTCGCGATAGTCGCCGGTGATCGCGACATCGGCATCGGGCCAGCGCGCCTGGGCGGCGAGCACGCTGCCGCTGCGTTTCTGGCAGTTGCGGCAATGGCATATCGAGACGCGCACGGGTTCGCCGGTGCAGGTCGCCTGCAACTGGCCGCAGCGGCAGGTGGCGGTGCGTCGGGTCATGGCGCGAAACGCTAGGCTGTCGGCGCAGGGGCCGCAACGGTCGCGCCCGCGCGTTGACAAAATGTGCCTATATGGTTATCGTGGCCATGGAATTAGGGTGCAGCCACGGCCGCAGGCGGGAGATGGACATGGACGCGTAAAAACAGCCGAAACGGTCAACTTCGTCAACTTCGGAACATTATTACGTAACCGAGCAATATTCCGTCTCGCATTTCCAAGCCCTGCCGCCACCGCTATAGCTCCGCCCGCCCGTCTTCCCGAAAGGTCCCTGCCCTCGTGTCCACCGCCCCCGTCAACCGCGTCGTCCTCGCCTATTCGGGCGGTCTCGACACCTCGGTCATCCTCAAATGGCTGCAGCAGACCTATGGCTGCGAGGTCGTCACCTTCACCGCCGATCTCGGCCAGGGCGAGGAACTGGAGCCGGCGCGCGCCAAGGCGGTGATGATGGGGGTGAAGCCCGAGCATATCTTCATCGAGGACCTGCGCGAGGAATTCGTGAAGGACTATGTGTTCCCGATGATGCGCGCCAACGCGCTGTACGAAGGCCAGTATCTGCTCGGGACGTCGATCGCGCGGCCGCTGATCGCCAAGAAACAGATCGAGATCGCCAGACAAGTCGGCGCCGACGCGGTCAGCCATGGCGC
>JANOCM010000203.1:0-10575 GCA_031412175.1 Alphaproteobacteria bacterium | reverse complement strand
AGCGCGGTGTCGATGTGCCGCGACAACAATATTCCCATCGTCGTTTTCAACATCCGCGAGGCCGGCACGCTGGCGGCGGTGCTGAAGGGCGAGGGCACCTCGACCATCGTCACAAGTGAGGAGCCGGCCCATGGCTGAATTTGAAGCAGGCCCGTTCAAGGCCGATCTGGAGCGCCGCACCACTGGCGCCATCGAAGCGCTGAAGCATGATCTCGCCGGCCTGCGCACCGGTCGCGCCAACACCAGCCTGCTCGATCCGGTGACGGTCGAGGTCTATGGCTCGGCGATGCCGATTTCGCAGGTCGCGACGGTGACGGCGCCGGAACCGCGGATGCTCAGCGTCCAGGTCTGGGACAAGTCGAACGTGACGCCGGTCGACAAGGCGATCCGCTCGGCGGGGCTGGGGCTCAACCCGATCGTCGATGGCCAGACCCTGCGCCTGCCGATCCCCGACATGACCGAGGAACGCCGCAAGGAGATGGCCAAGCTGGCGTCGACCTACGCCGAAAAGGCCAAGATCGCCGCGCGCAACGTCAGGCGCGATGGCATGGAAGTGCTGAAAGCCGCTGAAAAGAAAGGCAAGATCAGCCAGGACGAGCAGAAGAAGTTCGAAACCGAGGTCCAGAAGATCACCGACAAGGCGATGCTCGACATCGATGCCGCGGCCACCGCCAAGGAAAAGGAAATCCTCGGCAAGTGAGCCTGGCGGTCGCCTCCCCGCGCGGCGGCGCCGAGGCGCATGTGCTGCGCCACCTTGCCATCATCATGGACGGCAATGGCCGCTGGGCCAAGGCGCGCCGGCTGCCGCGCGTCGCCGGCCACCGCGCCGGGGTGGAGGCGGTGCGCCGCGTCGTCGAGGCAGCGCCCGATCTCGGCATCGAAGTGCTGACGCTCTACGCCTTTTCGAGCGAGAACTGGAAGCGCCCGGCCGACGAGGTCGCCGACCTGATGGGGCTGCTGCACCATTACATCCGCTCGGAAGTGAAGGATCTGCACAAGAACGGCGTGCGGCTCGACTTCATCGGCGACTGGCAGGCGTTGAAGCCCGACCTGGTCAAGCTGCTCGAAGACGCACGGGCGCTGACGGCGGGCAATGACAAGCTGGTGCTGATCATGGCGCTGAATTACGGCGGCCAGGACGAGCTGGCACGCGCCGCGCGGGCGCTTGCCGCCGAGGCCGTCGCCGGCACCGTAGACCCGGCGGCGATCACTATCGAGATGCTTGCCGACCGGCTCGATACCGCCGGGCTGCCGCCGCCCGATCTGGTGCTGCGCACATCGGGCGAGATGCGGCTGTCGAATTTCCTGCTGTGGCAATCGGCCTATGCCGAGTTCGTCGCCACCGACACGCTGTGGCCGGATTTCGATCGCGCCGCGCTGGCCGATGCGGTTGCCGAATTCGCCACCCGCGAGCGGCGTTTTGGCGGGCGCTAGCGCCAATCCGTTGCTGCTGAGGGTCACCACCGGCCTGGTGCTGGTGGTGGTGGCATTGGCGGCGGTGCGGCTTGGCGGCCCGGCCTTCACGGCGCTGGTGTCGGCGGCGACTTTGGTGATGTTCATGGAATGGTCGGTGATGCACCGGTTGCCGCGCGGGCTGCGGCTCGCCGGGCTGGCGCTGCTGGCGGGCACGATCCTCGTGATGGCGCTGGAGCCGGTTGGCGAGGCGGTGTTGCTGCTCGCCGGCGGCGCCGCGGCGCTGGGCATTTTTGCGCGTGGGCTGCAACGAGGCCTCGGTGTGCGCGCCGCGATGGGCGTGCTTTATGCCGGGCTGCCGGCGATCGCGCTGGTCTGGCTGCGCGGCCGGTCATTGGGGTTCGAGGCGACGGTGTTCCTGATGGTCTGCGTCTGGGCCGCCGATATCATCGCCTATTTCACCGGCCGCGCGCTGGGCGGGCCGAAGATGGCACCGGCCATCAGCCCCAACAAGACCTGGTCGGGGGCGATCGGCGGCATTGTCGGCGCAATGGCCATCGCCGGCGGGCTGGCTGCCTGGTATCTGGCGCAGACCGGCGGCATCAAGGCGGGCTATTTCATCGCCTTGGCTGGGTTTCTTGCGGTGCTATCGGTGCTCGGCGACCTGTTCGAAAGCTGGCTCAAGCGCCGCGCCGGAGTCAAGGATTCGGGCAATCTGCTGCCCGGCCACGGCGGGGTGATGGATCGGCTCGACGGGCTGGTGCCGGTGGCGATCGCCGGTGCCGGGGTGTTTGCGATAACGGGTTGGGCTGGATGACACGCACGTTGACGATCCTGGGCGCGACGGGTTCGGTCGGCAGCCAGGCGCTGGATCTTGTCGCGCGCAATCCCGGTCGCTGGCAGGTCGAGGCGCTGACCGCCAACAGCGATGTCGCCGGGCTGGCAGCGGCGGCGCGCACGTCGGGGGCGAAATTCGCCGCGATCGGCGATGCGTCGCTTTACAAGGACTTGCAGGACGCGCTTGCCGGCAGCGGCATCGCAATCGGCGCCGGGCCCGCGGCGCTGTGCGAGGCGGCACATCGCCCAGGCGACATCGTGCTGACCGCCATCGTCGGCGCCGCCGGGCTGGGGCCGACGCTCGCGGCCGTCGATCGCGGCGCCACCATCGCCATCGCCAACAAGGAAACGTTGGTCTGCGCCGGGCCGGTGGTCAAGGCCGCGGCCAAGGCATCGGGCGCCGTGCTGCTGCCGGTCGACAGCGAACACAACGCCGTCTTCCAGGTTTTCGATCACGCCCAGCCCGATCGCGTCGCCAAGATCATCCTGACGTGCAGCGGCGGGCCGTTCCGTACTTGGTCGCGCGAGGCGATGGGGCAGGCGTCGGTCGCCGATGCCTGCAAGCACCCGGTCTGGTCGATGGGCGCCAAGATCTCGGTCGATTCGGCGACTTTGATGAACAAGGGGCTCGAACTCATCGAGGCGCATCACCTGTTCCCGGTCGGGCTGGATCGATTGGATGTCATCGTCCACCCGCAATCGGTGGTGCATTCGATGGTCGAATATGTCGACGGGTCGGTTCTGGCGCAATTGGGCAGCCCCGACATGCGCATCCCGATCGCCTATGCAATGGCCTGGCCCGAACGCATCGCGACGCCGGCAACGCGGCTCGACCTCGCGCAGATCGCCAATCTGTCGTTCGAAGCCCCTGATCTGGAACGCTTTCCCTGCCTGCAGCTGGCTTGGGACGCGATGCGCGCCGAAGGCTCGGCACCGTGCATCCTCAACGCCGCCAACGAAATCGCTGTCGCGGCGTTCATCGCCGGGAAAGTCGGCTTCCTCGATATCGACACAATCGTGGCCGAAACACTCTCCCGAGTGGCGTCCGGGCCGGTCGGTTCGATCGACGAGGTGGTCGAGGTCGATCGGGCGGCGCGGGCGGAAGCCAGGGTCCAGGTGGAGTATCGCGCGCGATGACCGATTTGTTGCCCCAGCCGAGCCTGTTGTTCACGCTGGCGGCCTATGTGGTGATGGTCGCCATCCTCGTCGTCGTTCACGAAGGCGGGCACTATCTCGCCGGGCGGCTGTTCAATGTGAAGGTCGATGCCTTTGCCGTCGGCTTCGGCCGCGAATTGTTCGGCTTCAACGACCGTCGTGGCACGCGCTGGAAGGTCAATGCCATCCCGCTCGGCGGCTATGTCAAATTCACCGGCGACATGAACGAGGCGAGCCAGCCCAGCCCGGAAATCATGGCGCTGCCGGCGCATGAACGCGAAGGGCTGTTCCTGTTCAAGCCGCTGTGGCAGCGCGCCATCATCGTTGCCGCCGGCCCGGCGATCAATTTCGTCTTTGCCATCCTCATCCTCGCCGGCTTCTACATCGCGCTCGGCCACCCGTTCACCCCGCCGGTGGTGTCGCAGGTGATGCCGGGTAGCGCGGCGGCGGCGGCCGGCATCGTCAAGGGTGACCGCATCACCAGCATCGATGGTGCCGCGGTGGAGCGCTTCGAGGATGTGGTGAACCGGGTGATGACCGGCACCGGCGCGCCGCTGGCGGTGACGATCGATCGCGGCGGCAAGACGCTGGCGCTGACGGTGACGCCGCGGATGACGGAAATGACCGATCGCTTCGGCAATGTCTCGCGCGTCGGCCGGCTCGGCATCGCGCGATCGGCGCAGGTGGTCGAAGACGTCGGCCCGTTGAAGGCGCTGGCCTATGGTGTCCGCGATACTTGGGACATCACCGTCAGCATCGCGCGCACCATCCGCCAGGTGGTGATGGGCGAGCGCCAGTTGTCCGATCTCGGCGGGCCGATCAAGACGGGCCAGGTGACCGGCCAGCAGGCGTCGCTCGGCGTGCTGTCGTTCATCGCCTTCATGGCGTTCTTTTCGATCAACCTCGGCTTCATCAACCTCATCCCCATCCCGATGCTGGACGGCGGACATCTTCTGCTCTACGCGGTCGAGGCCGTCAGGCGGCAGCCGATCGGCGCGAAGGTCCAGGAATGGGCGTTCATGTCGGGGTTCGCCGCGTTGATGTCGCTGATGGCGGTTTTGACATGGAATGATCTGGCGTCGGTCGGGGTGTGGGACCGGCTCGCCGGATGGCTGGGTTGAGCGGCCTTCGGCGGCGACGGATGGATGCAAGTGGTGGCAGCAAGGGTTTTCGCAGCGTGAATTATTGCCCACCAGGGGCGCGGCGTGGTGTTTCGCGTTCGCTGTCCATGCTGCTCGTCTCGACGATGCTCGTGTCGCCGGCGCTGGCGCAGCGGCCGCCGCGCCCCGATGCTGCACCGCCGGCACCGCCGTCTGCCGAGGCGGAGTCGCGCGCTGCCGCCGCCGCCGAGCAGTCGGCGCTGCCCGCGACCCCGGCCAATGCCGGCATCGTGCGCGCCGTGCTGATCCGCGGTACGGAACGGCTGGAGCCGGAAACCGTCCGCTCGTATCTCAATCTCAACATCGGCGATCGCTATGATCGCGATCGCACCGACCAGGCGCTGAAGGCGCTGTTTGCGTCGGAGCTGTTTGCCGACGCGACGATCCGCGACGACAATGGCGCGCTGACCGTCGAGGTGAAGGAAAATCCGGTGATCAACCGGATCATCATCGAGGGTGCCAAGCGGGTCAAGGAAGACAAGATCCGCGAGGAAATCCGCCTCGCGCCGCGCCAGATCTTCACGCGCAGCAAGGCGCGTGCCGATGTCGGCCGCATCCTCGAACTCTATCGGCGCTCGGGGCGCTTTGCCGCGTCGGTCGAACCCAAGATCGTCCAGCTCGAACAGAACCGCGTCGATGTCGTGTTCGAAATGAACGAAGGGCCGAAATCCAAGGTCCGCCAGATCAACATCCTCGGCAACGACAAGTTCAAGGAAAGCCAGATCCGCGGCGCCATGGCGACCCGCCAGTCGCGCGCCTGGAAATTCTTTGCCTCGAACGACACCTATGATCCCGATCGCCTGGCCTATGACCAGCAGAAGCTGCGGCAGTTCTACCTGACCAACGGCTATGCCGATTTCCGCGTCGTGTCCTCGGTTGCCGAGCTGACCCCGGACGGCAAGGATTTCATCGTCACCTATGTGCTCGATGAAGGCGAGCGCTACAAATTCGGCAAGGTCGAGCTCGAATCGCAGATCCGCGACATCAAGCCCAAGGAATTTCGGCCGCTGATCAAGATCGAACCGGGTGATTGGTACGATGCGCAGAAGATCGAGAATACCGTCGAAGGGCTGACCGAAACCGCCGGCCTGCTCGGCTATGCCTTTGCCGATGTGCGGCCGCAGTTCGATCGCGACAAGGAAAAGCGCGAGATGAACGTCACCTTCCAGATCGGGGAGGCGCCGCGCGTCTATGTCGAACGCGTCCAGGTCAACGGCAACACCGTCACCATCGATCCCGTCATCCGCCGCGAATTCCGCCTCGCCGAAGGCGACGCCTTCAACAGCATCAAGGTCAAGCGCTCGCGCGACCGCCTGCTCGGCCTCGGCTATTTCCAGGACAAGCTCGAGATCGAGCAAAAGCCTGGCTCGTCGCCCGACAAGGTCATCCTCGAAGCCAATGTGCAGGAAAAGCCGACCGGCGAACTGCAGGTTTCGGCGGGCTTCTCCAGCCTTGAACGCTTCATCCTGTCGCTGTCGATCCGCCAGCGCAATTTCCGTGGCCGCGGCCAGGAACTGCGGGCTTCGGCCAATATCTCGAGCTTTTCGAAATCGATCGAGGCCGGCTTTACCGAGCCCTATCTGTTCGGCAAGAACCTCGCGCTCGGCTTTGACGTGTTCCGCCGCGATTTTCGATCGTTCAACCAGATCGGCACGACCCGCAACACCACCTACAACCAGGTGTCGACGGGTTTCCAGGTCCGCACCGGCTTCCCGCTGACCGAATTCTGGGCGGCGTCCTTCCGCTATGGCTTGTCGTTCGAAGACGTCAGCCTCGATCGCGACCTGTTCTTCAGCCCGCTACCGATCACCGATGCGTCGACGTGCGATCCCCTGAAGGCCGGGCGCTATCTTTGCGACGCGCTGGGCAAACGCACGGTATCGTCGATCGGCTATTCGATCATCTTCAACAACGTCAACAATCCGCGCCGGCCATCGTCGGGCCAGCGCTTTTCGGTCAGCCAGGATCTTGCCGGTATCCCGACCGGCGTGAAGTACCTGCGCACCCGCGCCAATTACGACTGGTACCATGCGCTGTTCGGCTCGGGCTTCGTCCTCAACCTCGGCGGTGAAGCCGGCGCGATCTTCGGCTATGGCGGCGACGATGTCCGGCTGACCGACCGCTTCTTCCTCGGCCAGCCGCAGATGCGCGGCTTCAATATCCGCGGCGTCGGCCCGCGCGTGCTGCGCCAGCCGCTCGCTGCCGATGGCACCGTCATCACCGATCGCAATTCGGTCGCCGATGACGCGCTGGGCGGCAAGGCCTATTACCTGGCCCGCGCCGAAGTCCAGATTCCGCTCGGTGCCAGCGGTGCCGAACTGGGGCTGCGGCCGTCGATCTTTGCCGATGTCGGCGCGGTGTGGAATGTCACCCAGCCGGTGCTGTCGTGCCAGAACGGCCCGACGACGGTCGTTGGCCCCAATTGCGCCGCGGCCGGCACCAACGCCAGCTTCCCGAATGGTTTCCGCGAAGTCTTCCTGGGCGATTCGCCCAGCCCGCGCCTGTCGGTCGGTATCGGCGTGTCGTGGAATTCGCCGTTCGGGCCGTTCCGATTCGATCTTGCCAAAGCCTTGCTGAAGCAGGAAGGCGACTTCACCCAGACTTTCCAATTCAACGTAGGGACTCAATTCTGATGAAAAAGCTGCTCATTGCCCTGGCGCTCGGCACCGCCGCCGTCGCCGGTCCGATCGCCACCCAGGCTGCTGCCCAGGCGCTGCCGCCGGCAGTGATCATCATCGTCGACATGGATCAGGTGTTCCAGACCTCGGCCGCCGGCAAGATTGCCCAGGGCGAACTTAAGACCCGTCTCGACGGCATCCAGGCCCGCGTCCAGTCGCTGCGCACGTCGTTCGGCGCCGAGGAACAGACGCTCGGCCAGACCCGCCCGACCGCCCCCGGCCCGGCCGCGACCGCCTGGGAAGCCAAGGTCAAGGATTTCACGACGCGCAAGACGCAGGCCGAGGCCGAGCTGTCGAAGCGCAACGAGGATTTCCAGGCCAGCCGGCAATATGTGCTGAAGCAGATCAATGACGGCGCCCAGCCGATCATCACGGCGATCATGAAGGAGCGCGGCGCCAGCATCGCGCTCGCCGAAGGCGCGACGCTGCAGCACAGCGCCTCGGTCGATGTCACCAACGATGTCGTCGCGCGGCTCGACAAGGCGCTGCCGCGCGTTTCGTCGACGGCACCGGCTGCTCCCGCCAAGTGAGCGACGCGCTGACAGCGAGCGTTGAAGGTTCCGCGACCTCCGTCGCGAGCGCCGACATCCTTGCGGTCATGGCGCTGTTGCCGCATCGCTTTCCGATGCTGCTCGTCGACCGGGTTGTGGACATCGTCCCCGGCCGGTCGGCGACCGGTATCAAGGCGGTGACGATCAACGAACCGTTCTTTGCCGGGCATTTTCCCGGCCGGCCGATCATGCCCGGCGTGCTGATCGTCGAGGCGCTGGCGCAGACCGCCGGCGTGCTGGCGCTGACGACGCTGGGCGATGCGGGCGAGGGGAAGCTCGTCTATTTCATGGCGATCGAGAATGCCAAGTTCCGCATTCCGGTCGAGCCCGGCTGCCTGCTCGAATTGAAGGTCGAGTTCGTTCAGAATCGCGGGCGGATCAGCAAGTTCAGCGGCCGCGCCGAAGTTGGCGGCAAGCTGGTGGCCGAGGCGAGCTTTACCGCGATGATCGCCGACCCGCCGGCCTGATCCTTAGCCCGCCGTCGCCGGAGTCCGCTCGGGCCGCGAGGCCCACAGGCACGCCGCGATGATGATCGCCGCGCCGGCCCAGACCTGCGGCCGCACCGGTTCGTGGAAGAACACCCAGCCGAACAGCGCCGCCCAGGGCAGGGCGGTGAATTCGACCACCGCCAGCGCCTGCGCCTCGATCTTGGCATAAGCGCGGGCGAGCAGCTGGATGCCGATGTTGCCGACCAGGCCGAGCGCGATGAACCAGGCGATGGTCGCCATGTCGGGAACAGCGGCGCCGATGGCGAAGGGGCTGAGCAGCAGCATCGGCACTGCGGCGCCCATCAGCGTGATCACCGTCGAGCCATCGGCGGCGCGTGCGCGCATCAGCACCGAACAGGCGGCATAGGCGACCGCGGCATAAAGGATGGCGGCGAGGCCAAGCAGCCGGCCGCCGCTGAATTCGGGTGCCCCCTGCGCCGTGACGAGCACGCCGACGAAGCCGAGCAGCCCGGCGGCGACATAACGCGGCTGCATGCGTTCACCGAGCAAAACGCTGCCGAGCAGTGGCACGATCAGCGGCGCGACGAACGAGATAGTGATGGTTTCGGCCAGCGGCAGCTGCGTCAGCCCCCAGTAGAAGGCCAGCGCCATTGTCGTCAGCAGCACGCCGCGGATGAGATGGGTCGGCAGCATCGCCCGGGTCAGCGCCGGCCGCCCCTGCAGTTGCCAGACAGCGAGCGCTATGGCGGTGCCGGTGACATAGCGGGCGAGCGTGACGACGGGGACGCTGTTGCTCTCGACCAGGTACTTCACGATCGCGTCCATCACGCACAGCGTGCCGACACCGGCGGCGTATTGGGCAAAGGCGGTCGGGCGCGACATCATTCCGGGATAGCCGGGCGGGCGTGGCGCCGCCACCCCCGCTGGCCTTGTGGGATGACAAGGCTGGCTTGTGGCGGCTCAGCCTGGTGCGAGATCGTCCGGGTGGTTGATATTGGTGAAGGTGCCGCAATCGATTTCGCGGGCGCCGCTGATGGCGACCCAGCGGCGCAGCGAGCGGTCGCTGCCGTCTCCGAGCATGGCGAGCAATCGCGGCGCCAGGCTAGCCGGCCATAATCCGACGCTGCGCTGGCCGAGTGCCACCGCCGGACCAGCCCCGAGCCGGGCAGCGAGATCGCCCGACAGCCCGAGCGTATCGCACGGCGCGCACAGCACGGCGTCATGGCCGGTGGCAGCGGCGTGGTGGAGCGCCGCGCACAGCCCGCCGAGCGGGCCGAGACCTGGCTGCGGCAGGTCGGCGAGGCCGGCATGGCCGGGATGGTCGCGGCCGCAGACGACCAGCGCCGCGGCCTGTGGCGCCAGCGCGGCGATGACATGGTCGATCAGCGCGCGACCGTCGACCACCGCCAGGGCCTTGTCGCTTCCGAAGCGCGATGATTGCCCGCCGGCGAGGACGGCGCCGAGAATCTTCACTTCCCTGTCATCCCGGCGAAGGCCGGGGCCCATGAACCACAAATAGGGTGCCACGCGCACGAGACGCGCCGGGAGGTATTGCGCTTGCGTAGCCGCGATCGTGGTTTATGGGTCCCGGCCTGCGCCGGGATGACGGGACGGCTCACGCCGTCTCGTCGAACAGTTCGCGGCCGATCAGGTAGCGGCGGATCTCGCTGGTGCCGGCACCGATTTCATACAGCTTGGCATCGCGGAGAAGGCGGCCGGTCGGGTAGTCGTTGATATAGCCGTTGCCGCCAAGGCACTGGATCGCCTCCAGCGCCATCCAGGTCGCCTTTTCGGCCGAATAAAGGATGCAGCCGGCCGAATCCTTGCGGGTGGTTTCGCCGCGGTCGCAGGCTTCGGCGACGGCATAGGTGTAGGCGCGCGCGGTCGACTGCGCGACATACATGTCGGCGAGCTTGGCCTGCATGATCTGGAAGGTGCCGATCGCCTGGCCGAACTGCTTCCTGTCATGGACATAGGGCACCACGACATCCATGCACGCCGCCATGATACCGAGCGGGCCGCCGCTGAGCACGACGCGCTCGTAATCGAGGCCCGACATCAGCACCTTGGCGCCCATGCCGACGCCGCCGAGCACGTTTTCGGCCGGGACCTCGCAATCCTCGAAGACCAGCTCGCAGGTATTGGAGCCGCGCATGCCGAGCTTGTCGAGCTTCTGCGCGGTCGAAAATCCCTTCATGCCGCGTTCGATCAGGAAGGCGGTGATGCCGCGCGGCCCGGCCTCGGGATCGGTCTTGCCATAGACGACGAGCGTGTCGGCGTCGGGGCCGTTGGTGATCCAGAACTTGTTGCCGTTGAGGACATAGGCGTCATT
>JANOCM010000202.1:0-1630 GCA_031412175.1 Alphaproteobacteria bacterium | reverse complement strand
CAGCGCTGCGCTCAAGGGCGAACCGGCGCTGCTCAACATCTTTGCCAGCTGGTGCGCCGCCTGCCCGCAGGAACATCCGGTGCTGACGCGTATCCAGGGTGAAGGCTATCCGGTCTACGGCATCGCCTGGAAGGACAAGCCGCAGGATTCGCGCGACTGGATCGCCCGCTTCGGCAACCCGTACAAGGCGATCGCCGCCGATGAGAACGGCCGTACCGCGATCGATCTCGGCGTCACCGGCGTGCCCGAAACCTTCATCGTCGACAAACAGGGCCGCGTGCGTTTCAAGCAGATCGGCCCGATTTCGCCGGAAACCTGGGAGGCGACGATCAGGCCGCTGATGCAGAAGCTGAGGGCGGAAGCATGAGCCGACGCGCACTGTCACCCCGGCGTAGGCCGGGGCCCATGAACCACTGGCTACGCTACCTGAGCGCGACGCTCGGTCCTCCGGCAACAAGGTTGGAATTCATGGGCCCCGGCCTTCGCCGGGGTGACAGATGGGGGGTGGCGGCTCTGCTGCTCCTGCTTCTCGCCGCCCCCGCCGCCGCCGTGCAACCCGACGACATGCTCAAGGACCCGGCGCTCGAGGCGCGCGCGCGGGTGCTGTCGAAGGACCTGCGCTGCGTCGTCTGCCAGAACCAGTCGATCGACGACAGCGACGCCCCGCTGGCGCGCGACCTGCGCATCGTCGTGCGCGAACAGCTGACGCTGGGGCGCAGCGATGACCAGATCCTCGACTATGTCGTCCAGCGCTATGGCCAGTTCGTTCTGCTCAAGCCGCCGGTGGAGGGCGATACGCTGCCGCTGTGGCTGGGGCCGTTCGCGGTGCTCGGCATCGGTGGTATCGCGCTGTTCGCCTGGGGCCGCCGCGCCCGGCCGCCCGAGGTCGCGCCGCTGACCGCCGCCGAAGCTGCCGAGATTGAAAAACTCGGCTAGCTGGCATTCCGCCAAGATTTCCCTAGAAAGCCGCGATGACCCTCTGGATCATTCTTACCCTGATGGCCGCCGTGTCGGCCGCCGTGCTGACCATTCCGCTGGTGCGCCGCCACGATGCCCGCGCCGATGCGCGCAGCGCGACGATTGCCGTGCTGCGGGACCAGCTGCTCGACGTCGATGTCCAGCTTGCCGCCGGCACCATCCCGGCGGGCGATGCCGAGGGGCTGCGCGTCGAGATCAAGCGCCGGATGCTCGCCGCCGGGCATATCCCAGAAGATGCGGTGCGGCCATTGGGCTCGCGCGCGCTGTCCGGCGTCGCCATCGGGCTGGCGGCGCTGGTCGCGCTGGCGGCGGGCGGGCTCTATGCAACGATGGGCCGGCCCGGGCTGATTGGCGCGACAGCGACGGGCGGCGCGCCGGTGGCGGGCGCTGAGGCGCCGGCGGCACCCGATGGCCAGGCGTCGGCCGAAGTCGCGCAGCTGATCGCCGGCCTCGAGAAAAAGGTCGCCGCCAGCCCCGATGATGCCGAAGGCTGGCGGATGCTCGGCTGGTCGTATTTCCAGACGCAGCGTTTCCCCGATGCGGTGACCGCCTATGGCAAGGCCGTGGCGCTGAAACCCGATGGCGCCGGCTATCAGTCGGCCTATGGCGAGGCGCTGGTCCAGGTCGCTGACGGCAATGTCACCCCGGCGGC
>JANOCM010000201.1:0-2975 GCA_031412175.1 Alphaproteobacteria bacterium | reverse complement strand
CAGGGCGCACAGGTCGGGAATGCTTAGCCCAGAGTGCCAGAGGCGCCGCGGCAAAGCCGCGTCGTGACGTCGGACGGGTTCGGCAGAATTCTCTGCCGCCCCGCCGGCCGCGCTTGCGCCTCTCGGCGCGCTGCGCTTCGCGCTAAGCTCCGGGTCGCTGCGCGGTGAACCTCGTAAAGGCCACCGCCACCATCGGTGGCCTCACCCTCATCAGCCGCATCGCCGGCTTCGTCCGCGATGTGCTGATGGCGCGCTATGTCGGCGCCGGCATGGCTGCCGACGCCTTCCTGATCGCGTTTCGCCTGCCCAATCTCTTCCGCGCGCTGTTCGCCGAAGGCGCGTTTTCGGCCGCTTTTGTGCCGATGTTTAACCGCCAGGTCGGTGCCGACGCCGGCGACATTGGCCATGCCAAGCGCTTTGCCGAGGATGTATTGGCGGTGCTGCTGCCGGCGCTGGTGGTTTTCACCATTGTGATGGTCATCGCTGCCGGGCCGGTGGTCTGGGCGCTCACCGGCGGCTTTCCCGATGCGTCCCCGCAGAAATTCCAGCTTGCGGTCGATTTCACCCGGCTGACCTTTCCCTATCTGCTGCTGATCAGCCTCGTATCGCTGATGGGCGGCATCTTGAATTCGATCGGGCGTTTCTGGGTCAATGCCGCGGCGCCGATCCTGCTCAACCTGGCATTGATCGCCGGGCTGCTGCTGTTTCATGGCGCCAACGAGATCGAAAGCGCCCGGGTGCAGGCGCTGTGCGTGACGCTGGCCGGCATCCTGCAATTCGGCTGGCTGCTATGGTCGTGCCTGCGCGCCGACATCCGCCTGCGGCTGCGCAGGCCAAGGCTCGGCGCAAAGGTCCGCCAGCTGCTGCGCATCGTCGGCCCGGCGGCGCTCGGCGCCGGCGCCGTGCAGTTCAACCTGCTGATCTCGACGGCGCTGGCGGCACGCTTCCTGCCCGAAGGCGCGGTGAGCTATCTCTATTATGCCGACCGGCTCAACCAGCTGCCATTGGGGCTGATCGGCATCGGCGTCGGCACCGCGTTGCTGCCGGCGCTGTCGCGGCAATTGGGCGCCGACAACAATGCGGCCGCCGCCCACACGCAGAACCGCGCCATCGAACTGGTGCTGCTGCTCACCCTGCCGGCGGCGGCGGCGCTGACGGTGGCGGCCGAACCGATCATCCGCACTTTGCTCGAAAACGGCCGCTTCCTCGCCGCCGATACCCGCGCGACGGCCGATGCGCTGGCGGCGTTCTCGCTCGGCCTACCGGCCTATGTGCTGATCAAGGTGCTGACGCCCGGTTTTCATGCCCGTCAGGACACGAAAATGCCGGTGCGCATCGCGGTTGCCTCGATGCTGGTCAATCTCGTCGGCAATCTGCTGCTCATCTGGCGCTTCGGCCATGTCGGCATCGCGCTGTCGACGGCGATCGCCGCCTGGGTCAACGCCATCGCGCTCTGGGCGGTGCTGCGCCACCGCGGCCAATTCGCAGTCGATGCCCGGCTGCGCCGCACCCTGCCCCGGCTGGTCGCCGCGACCGCCGTGATGGTCGCGGTGCTCGTCGGCCTCGGCATGGTGCTGGCGCCATGGCAGGGCGGCAATCTTGTCACCCGAATCGTCGCGCTCGGCGTGTTGCTCGGCTGCGGTGCGGTGGCGTATCTGCTGGCGGCCCGGGCGGTGCGCATCTTCACCGTCGCCGAGCTTCGGGCACAATTTTCTCGCAAGGGGCGCACATGAGCCGCGTGTTTTCCGGCATCCAGCCGACGGGCAATCTCCACCTCGGCAATTATCTGGGCGCCATCCGCAACTGGGTGACGATGCAGGATGCGTATGAATGCATCTATTGCGTCGTCGATCTGCACGCGATCACCCAGCCGCAGGACCCCGCGACGCTGCGCACCGGCATCCGCGACATGGCGGCGGCACTGCTCGCCAGCGGCATCGACCCCGACAAGGCGATCCTGTTCAACCAGAGCGCGGTGCCGGTGCATGCCGAGCTCGCGTGGATCCTGATGTGCACGGCGCGGGTCGGCTGGCTCAACCGCATGACGCAGTTCAAGGACAAGGCCGGCAAGGATCGCGAAGGCGCGTCGGCGGGGCTTTATGCCTATCCGGTGCTGCAGGCGGCAGACATTTTGGCCTATCGGGCGACGCATGTCCCCGTCGGCGACGACCAGAAGCAGCATCTCGAGCTGACCCGCGATATCGCCGCGAAGTTCAACACCGACTACAATGTGGATCTGTTCGTGCTGCCCGAGCCTGTCATCCAGGGCCCGGCAACGCGGGTCATGTCGTTGCGCGACGGCAATGCCAAGATGTCGAAATCCGATCCCAGCGACGCCAGCCGCATCAACCTGACCGACGATGCCGACACCATCGCGCAAAAGATCAAGCGCGCCCGCACCGATGCCGATGCGCTGCCCAGCGAGCCCGCCGGGCTGGCCGGGCGTGCCGAGGCTGCCAATCTGGTCGGCATCATGGCCGCACTGACCGGCCGCAGCGTCGCCGATGTGTTGCGCGATCATGGCGGACAGGGCTTTGGCGCGTTCAAGCCGGCGCTGGCCGACGCGGCGGTAGCGGTACTTTCGCCAATCACCGCGCGCTTCAACGACCTGCGGCACGACACTGCTGCGATCGACCAGGTGCTGGCGCAAGGGGCCGTGCGGGCGCGCGCCATTGCCGAGCCGGTGCTGGCCGAAGTGCATCGTGCGGTCGGCTTTACCGGTTGAGCCGCGACATTTCGGCCGTCGCGCAATTCACAGCCGATTAACTTGCAACCGTGCACGCTTGCTACCACTTATTGAATCACGATTTCAAAAGGGTTCGCGCAATGTCGATGTTCCGTCGCGGTCTTGCCCGCAATGCCATTCTGCCCATCGCTGCGGTGGCGTTGCTCGCCGGCTGCGCGCCGACCTTCGAAGCGCGCGTTGCACGCTTCTCGCAGCTGCCGCCGCCATCGGGGCAGAGCTTTGCCATCGA
>JANOCM010000200.1:0-4982 GCA_031412175.1 Alphaproteobacteria bacterium | reverse complement strand
GCGCAAGGCGATGGGCGAGCAGGCGGTCGCGCTGGCCAAGAACGTCGGCTACACCAGCGCCGGCACGGTCGAGTTTATCGCCGGCGCCGACCGCAGCTTCTATTTTCTGGAAATGAACACCCGGCTGCAGGTCGAGCATCCGGTCACCGAATGCATCACCGGGCTCGACCTTGTCGAACTGATGATCCGCGTCGCCGCCGGCGAGGCGCTGCCGTTCGGCCAGGCCGATGTGAAGCTCAATGGTTGGGCGATCGAAACCCGCGTCTATGCCGAGGACCCGTATCGCGGGTTCCTGCCGAGCATCGGGCGCCTGTCGGCATGCAAGCCGCCGCCGGCCGGCCGTGAAGGCCCGGCGCTGGTGCGCATCGATACCGGCGTCGTCGAAGGCGCCGAAATCAGCATGTTCTACGACCCGATGATCGCCAAGCTGATCACCTGGGCACCGACGCGGCGCCAAGCGATCAAGGCGCAGGCCGATGCGCTCGATCGCTATTATATCCGCGGCATCAGCCACAATATCGATTTCCTGAGCGCCATCATGGCGCACCCGCGCTTCCAGGCCGGCGAGAATGTCACCACCGGCTTCATCGCCGAGGAGTACCCGCAAGGATTCCACGGCGCCCCCGTCGATCCAGCGACGCGTGACGCCATCGCCGCGGCCAGCGCCGTGGTGCAGGCCATCGAGGCCGAGCGCGCGCAATTGATCGACGGCCAGCTGTCGGGTCACGGCGCCGAATATGGCGAGGACTGGGTGGTCGAACTTGCCGGCGAGCAGATCGCGGTGACGGTGATGGGCGACGGCGCGTCGTTCGGGGTGGAAATCGGCGACCGTGAGGTCGGCGTGTCGACCGACTGGCGCGTCGGCTCACCGCTGTTCGAGGCCGATATCGACGGGGCGCCGCGGTCGCTCAGCATCGAGAAGCAGGGCAGCGGGCTGAAGGTGACGACGCGCGGCGCCAGCCACCGTGTCCGCGTGCTGACGCCGCGCGCCGCCGCGCTGGCGCGCCACATGATCCCCAAGGTCGCGCCCGACATGAGCAAATATCTGCTCTGCCCGATGCCGGGCCTAGTGGTCAGCATCGCGGTGGCCGAAGGCGACAAGGTCGAAGCCGGGCAACAGCTGGCAACGGTCGAGGCGATGAAGATGGAGAATATCCTGCGCGCCGAAAAATCGGGGACGATCGGCAAGGTGCTCGCCAAGGCGGGGGACTCGCTGGCGGTCGATGCGGTGATCCTGGAGTTTGCGGCGTAGCGCCCCGGAGCGCAGCAACGCTGCGCGCCGAGAGGCGCAAGCCCGGCCGGCGGGGCGGCCGGGATTTCCGGCCGAACCCGTCCGACGCGTGGGCTTTGCCCACGCGCTCTGCGCTTCAGGCGGGCCGCACACCTTCATGCTGCAGCAGCCACTTCTTGCGCTCCACACCCCCGGCATAGCCGGTCAGCGCACCCGAGGCGCCGATCACCCGGTGGCACGGCACGACGATGCCGATCGGGTTCATGCCGTTGGCGAGGCCGACAGCACGCGCGGCGCCGGGGTTGCCGAGTTGCGCCGCCAGCGCGCCATAGCCCTGGGTTTCGCCGGCGGGGATGCGGCGCAACGCGGCCCAGACCTTTTGCTGGAATTCGGTGCCGCCAGTGGCCACCGGCAGCGCGTCGAGCGCCGTCAGGTCGCCGGTGAAATAGGCATCGAGCGCGGCGGTGACCGGCGCCGGCGCCGCGCCGTCGACCAAGGTGTAGGTGCCGTAATGGCGCGCCAGCAGACGGTGCATGCGTTCCTCGAAATCGCTGAAGTCGAGCGCGCGCAGCACGCCGTCGGCATCGGTGACGACGAGGATTTCAAAGGCCGGAGCCTGGTAGCGGGTAAGGATCAGTTGCATCTGGGCGGCTCCTGCTGTGCGCTTGCGGCGTTGCGCCGGGGTTTCGCCATGGACGGCGGCAAAGACTTCGTTGAAGCGGCGGACGCTGCCGAAACCCGCCTCGCTGGCGATTTCGGCCATCGGCAGGCGGCCGTCGTCGATCAGGCGCACCGCGGCGGCAAGGCGCTTGGCCTGGGCGACGGCGACCGGCGAGACGCCAAGATGCTTGGCGAACAACCGCCGCACCTGGCGCTCGCCGACGCCCAATTTGTCGCCGAGCGCCTCGACCGGCACCGGCGTCTCATTGGCATCGAGCGCGCCACCGTCGATCAGCGTCAGCGCCCGGCGCACGCTGGCGGCGGTGCCGTTCCACGCCGGCGACCCCGGCGCACTTTCGGGGCGGCAGCGCTTGCAGGCGCGAAACCCCAGCGCCACCGCCTCGGCGGCGGTGGCGACGAATACGCAGTTCTTCAGCAGCGGCGGCCGCGCCGGGCAGACCGGGCGGCAGTAGATGCCGGTGGTCTTCACACAGGTGAAGAACGCGCCATCATGGTTGCGGTCGCGGCGCTGCATGGCGGCGTAGCAGGTGTCGGGATCGGGGATGCTCATGGCACAGGTGTAGCGCCAGTGCACGGGCAAGTCTGGCGGTTTTCGGACGCCGTTGCCGTCTCCCCTCCCTGAAAGGGAGGGGTCGGGGGTGGGTGTGTATCGTCGACAATACGATGGCCGACCGAGTCACCCTCCCCCAGCCCCTCCCTTTCTGGGAGGGGAGTCAGGTCAGCCCCGGCACAGCAATTGCCCGTTGGCGACGCCGCATTCCGTCCGCTGGCCGTCGTGGTTGAAACGCACCGAAGCGGCGCCCTTCGACGACAGGGCAACGACGTCGGCAACGCTGCGCACCGGCTGGCCGCCGACGCTTTCGATCAGATAGCCGGGCCGCAGCCCCAGCCGCGCCGCCAGCGATGCCGCCTGCATCTCGACGACGACGACACCCTGTTCGGGCAGGCCGGCGCCGAGTTCCTGGGCATAGGCCGGCGACAGATTGGCCACGGTGACGCCGTTGAGGATCGTCTGCCCGGCGATCGGCGTGATCTGGCGCGGCGGGTTTTCGGGCGGCGCGGCGAGCGTCACCGCCACCCGCTGTTCCTTGCCGCCGCGCAGCAGCACGACATCGAGCGCGCGGCCGACGCCTTCGGTGGCGAGGCTGTAGCGCAACTGGCCACCGTCGGCGACTTCCTTGCCATCGACGCTGCGCAGCACGTCACCCACTCGGATGCCGGCGGCGGCGCCCGGGCTGCCGGGGGCGACACCGGTCACGAGCAGCCCGCCGGGGCGATCGAGCCCGGCCAGCCGCGCGCTTTCGGCCGTCAACGGCTCGCCTTCAATGCCGATCCAGCCCGACACCAGCTTGCCCTTGTCGGCGGCGCGCAGGAACACCTGGACGATCTTCGACGGGATGGCGAAGCCGATGCCGTTGCTGCCGCCGTCCTTGGAAAAGATCGCGGTGTTGATGCCGATCAGCCGGCCCTGGCCATCCAGCAGCGCGCCGCCCGAATTGCCCGGATTGATGGCGGCATCGGTCTGGATGAAGAACTGCCAGTCGGAAACCCCGATGCCGGTGCGGGCAATCGCCGACACGATGCCGGTCGTCACCGTCTGGCCGACGCCGAACGGATTGCCGATGGCGATGGTGACATCGCCGACCTCGGCACGATCGCTGTCGCCCATGCGGATCACCGGCAGCGCCGCACCCTTGGTATCGACGCGCAGCACGGCGAGGTCGAGCCGGGCATCGGCGAACACCAGCTTGGCCGGATACTGGCGGCGATCGGCGAGCGCGACGAGGATCTGGTCGGCACCGGCGACGACATGGTTGTTGGTGACGATCAGGCCATCGGGCGATACGATGACGCCCGAGCCGAGCGACTGCTGGACGCGTGGCTGCGACGGGCCGCCACCCAACTGGCGCTGCAGAAACTGCTGCATCAGCGAGGGCCGGCTGCGATCGACGGTAGCGGTGTAGATGTTGACGACGGCGGGCGCCGCCTGCTTGACGATGGGCGCGAACGACAATGTCTGCAGGCCGCCGGTCGGCACCACGCGCGTCACCGGGGTGGTATCCATCGGCGGCACCTGCGCCGACACCGCAGATTGGTCGGTGATCTGGTTGACGCCCAGCGCCAGTCCGACACCGGCGGCCGCGCCCAGCGAAACACCGAATGCCGTCTTCATACCCTTGGCCATCCTGAATCCTGCCCCGAATCCTGCGGTGAGGTTGCTAGCGAATTGCCCAATTGCCGTTTGCGACTGAAGCCGTGATGAACGGAGATATAAGAGGGGATTTCCGAAAATGAAGCTGTGGCACTGCCGCGATGCGCGATCATTCCGCGTGCTGTGGACGCTGGAGGAGATCGGCGTCGATTATGACCTCGTCTCGCTGCCGTTTCCGCCGCGCTGGGCGCAGCCCGATTATCTCGAAACCAACCCGCTCGGCACCATCCCCTATTTCGAAGACGGCACGGCGAAGATGACCGAAAGCGCCGCGATCTGCGAATATCTGGCGGTTCGCTATGGCGGGGCGCTGGCGGTGCGCCCCGACGAGGATGATTTCGGCGCCTGGCTCAACTGGCTGCATCATGGCGAGGCGACGCTGACCTTTCCGCAGACCCTGGTGTTTCGCTATCTGACCTTGGAAAAGCCCGAGAACCGCAACCCCAAGGTGGCCGGCGATTACCGCAAATGGTTCGTGGCGCGGACGGTGCTGGCGGAGCGGACGCTGGCCGACGGGCGCGACTATCTGTGCGCCAGGCGCTTCACCGTCGCCGACATTTCGGTGGCCTATGCGCTGCAATTTGCCGAAACGCTCGGGCATCTCGGCGACGTCGGGCCGAATTTGCAGGCCTATTGGGCGCGGCTGCAGCAGCGCGACGGGTTCAAACGGGCAAAGGCGGCGCAAGCCTGACCGACTCCCCTCCCGCTTGCGGGTGGGGCTGGGGGTGGGGGAGTCCGGAGCGCGGACTTACACTCCCCCACCCCCGACCCCTACCGCAAGCGGGAGGGGAGCAGCGCTGACCACCTCGTCCAGCCGCAGCGGCCGGTAGAGATGCGGGAACAGCACGCCGCCGCGCG
>JANOCM010000199.1:0-13902 GCA_031412175.1 Alphaproteobacteria bacterium | reverse complement strand
GGCGATCAATTCGCTCACCCGGGGGCCGGATGGCGCCGCCCAGAAGGATTTGAATCGCTCGTAAAAATCCTGGTGCTCGGGGGTGAGCGACGGAGTGGCGGACATGGCAACTCTCCTTTGCCTGGGCGATGTCAGCATATTTATGTGCGGTGCGCACATATCATGTCAACTTGAAAAGTGTGCGTCGTGCACATATGACAGGGGAATGATCGACCGCACTGCCAATCTGCTCGGCGTTGTCGGGCTCGCGGTTGCGGAGCGCATCGCTGTGACGGCGCGGGAAGCCCTCGACCATGGTGGCGAAACCCCGGCTGCGGTGGTGGTCATCGGTTATGGCCTCGGCCCGTCCAACGATCAGCTGCGCCGTATTCTAAACCTGTCGCACCCTGGCACCGTGCGCCTCATCGATCGGCTGGTCGCCGACGGCCTTGTCGAGCGCCGCCCGGGGCGCGACAAGCGCGCCATTGCGCTCTATCTCACCGATGCAGGACATCGCCTCCGCTACGCGCTGCTCAGGGGCCGCCTGGCCGCCATCCGACCCTATGTGCTGGCGCTCAGCGCTGCCGAACAGGAGATGCTGGGCGGCCTGTTGCACAAGATGCTTGCGTCGCTGGAAACCACCGATTCGGAACGCTGCACGCTCTGCCGGCTCTGCGACGACAGCGTGTGCACCGACTGCCCGATCCCCGCCGGCTTCCGGGGCGAGGCGGCGCTGCAGCCGGGCGTCTGACCGGGGCCCTCGCGGCAAGAGCGCCCTGCGGACAGCCGCCACCGGGGTCACCGATGGCCGAGCCCGCCGCAACCGCTCACATCATCGCCAGCTTGTCCGCCAGTGCCAGCCAGCCGGCGGGTTCGGCGATGATTTCATTGGCCTTGTACTTGCCGAAAATCCGGGTGAGGCCGCGGCGTTCGAAGATTTCGTGGACGATCGATGTTGCCGGCCCCACCGCGCCCTTGCCGGTGCCGCTGCCCTTGGCGCCGTCCATCACCTGTTCCTGGAAGGCGCGCCAGTGGATGTCCGACGCCGTCTTGTTGATGATCGTGCCATAGCGCTGCTTGATGCCGGTCTTGTAGAAACTGTTGGCGAGCGTCGCCGGCAGCGCGACGAAGATGCTGGCATTGCCGACCGCCGAAATGCCGCGGCTGGCGATCTTGTGCTCCTTCATGGTGATGGTCAGCTCGATCCATTGCTTGACGGTCTTCGATTGCTCCCAGCGCTTGTTGTTGAGCAGCGCCTTGAGCTTGTACAAATGCGCAGCGCTGCTGCCGGCGGCGTTGATATCCTTGGCCATGCCGCCGGTGTTGACGCCGGCGGTGTACGCCGAGCCGATGCCGCCGGCGATGCTGACCGCGGTGCCGCCGAGGTTCTTGAAGGCGCGGCCTTTCAGATATTCATAGGTCAGCGGGCTGTCGCGTTCATGGCCGTTCTGGACGAAATGCAGGTTCGGCGTGACCTTGAGATCGCCGTCGCTCAATGATTTGAGCAGGGTCAGCCCGCCGATGACACCGCTGGCGATATCGCCCGCCCCCGCCAGCCCGCAGATCGCATCGGCGAGACCGAGGCCCAGATCGACGCCATCGGTCGGCTTGACGGCGCGCAAATAGGCTTCGACGGCCGCATGGGCCTTGGCGTAATTCGGCATGGCGGCGGCCCCCGGACTCGGATGAATTTATTGGCAGAAGGTTAATCGCGCCGAACCGCCGGTCAAGCGCTGCTTTGGGCCGCCCGCCTATTCCGCCGCATCCTCCACCGCGGCTTCAATGCCGGGCAGCATCGCCACCGCCAGCTCGCCCGACGACGGCAGCATCGGCACCTGCACGACCGGCGCGAGGTCAACTAGCTCCTCCAGCCCCGTTGCCGCGCCCATGTCCTTCAGCTTGCGCGCCCGGCCGACGACGCGGGCGTCGACCTGGCCGACCAGCGTGTTCCAGTTGCCGACCGCCGCCTCCAGCGCCTTTTGCACGCGGTTGAAATTGCCGCCCATGATGCGGATGGAGTCATACAGGTCGCGCCCCAGCTTGGCGATTTCGCCGGCTTCCTTGGCCAGCCGCGCCTGGTCGCGCAGCGCGCCGACGGTGCGGGCGACGGCGACAAGGTTGACCGGGCCGGCGAGCACGATCTGCTTCTTGAACGATTCGGTCATCAAATTGCGATCCTGCTCCAGCGCCGCGCCGAGGAAATTCTCCCCCGGCACGAACAGGACGACGAACTCCACCGCGCTGCCGACCGCCTTGGCATAATCCTTCTTTGCCAGCCCCTCGGCATGCGCCTTCACAGCGCGGGCATGGGCGGCGAGATAGGTCTGCCGCGTCGCCACATCCTCGGCTTCGGCCGCCGAAATATACGCGTCGATCGAGCATTTGACATCGATCACCAGCACCCGCCCGCCGGGCAGGTTGATCTTGAAATCGGGGCGCTGCTTGTTGCCGTCCTCGCCATCGACCGACCATTGCGTCTCGAAATCGATGCCTTCGACCAGCCCCGCTGCCTCGAGCACGTTGCGGCACTGTTCCTCGCCCCAGCGTCCTGCCACCTTGCCCGACGACCGCAGCGCGGTTTCCAGCTTGGCCGCGGCGCCACTGACCCTTTCCTGCCCCAGCACGACATTGGCGAGCTGTTCCTTCAAACTGCCATAGGCCTCGGTCCGCGCCGCCTCGACCTCGCCCAGCCGCGTCTCGTATTTGACCAGCGTTTCCTTCACGGGCGCGATCAGCTCGGCCAGCTGGTTGCGGTTGGCCTCCAGCCCCGCCCCCGCCGCCTCGCGCTGCCGCACCATCAGCGCCTCGGCGCTTTCGGCGAGCTTGGCCTGCGCACCCTCCAGCGCCTTGCCGGCGAGCGCCTGGAAGGTTTCGACCGTCCGCGCCACCTCGGCCGCGTGCGCCCGGTCGCGTTCTTCCTGCTGCGCGCGTAGCCCGCTCAATTCGGCCGCCAGCCGCTCGCGCTCGGCCTCCGCGGCGCGCAGTTCGTCGTTGCGCCGCGTCAGCATCACCACTTCGGTGGCATGGCGCCCGCGCTCCTCGCGCTGGCGGCCGGCCTCTGCCGCCTGCTCCGCCGCCTCTGCCCGCGCTGCATCGCGCTCGCCGCGCACGACATCGCGCTCGCCGCGCACCGCCGCCAGCGGCCGCGCCCACAGCGCCCAGCCGAGCAGCAGCGCCACGCCCAGCCCGGCCATCGCCGCCATCACCAATTCGATCAAACGCGCATCTCCCCGGGGAACGTTGCGGGAACATTAGGCGAGGGCGGTCTTCCGCGAAAGACCCAAGTTGCGCGGCGGCTCCCCATTTCACCACTGGCGTTCGCCCGCGCGCCGCGCCACGATGCCCGCAAAACAATGGGGAGTCTCCACATGCATCCACACAGCATCGTCGCCACGGGCCTGCAATTCCCCGAAGGCCCGATCGCCATGGACGATGGCAGCTGCATCTTTGTCGAGATCAAGGCCGGCAAGCTCACCCGCCTCGCCGCCGACGGCACGCTGACCACCGTCGCCACCCCCGGCGGCGGCCCCAATGGCGCGGCGATCGGCCCCGATGGCGCCATCTATGTCTGCAACAACGGCGGCTTCGCCTGGTACGAACAGGATGGCATGCTGCTGCCCGGCAACGCCGCCGAGGATTATACCACCGGCCGCATCGAACGCATCGACATCGCCACCGGCAAGGTCGAGCGCCTGTATGACAAGACCGACGACGGCCTCGCCCTGTCGGGCCCCAACGACATCGTCTTCGATGCGCACGGCGGCTTCTGGTTCACCGATCTCGGCAAGCATTTCGCCCATCACGAAACCAAGGGCGGGCTGTTCTATGGGCGTCCCGACGGCAGCAGCTGCGTCTGCGCCGTCTATGGCCCCAACCTCAACGGCGTCGGCCTGTCGCCCGATGGCACCAAGGTCTACGCCGCCGTCACCGCCGGGCGGGTGATCCTCGAATTCGACGTCACCGGCCCCGGCACCGTCGCGCCGTCGCCGCTCGCCGCCGTCCCCGGCCGCTTCGTCACCACCTGGGGGACGAAAACCTTCCTCGACAGCCTCGCGATGGAGGCCAATGGCAACATCGCCCAGGCGACCCTGATCGAGGAAGCCGGCGTCACCTCGGTCGATCCGGCCACCGGCGCCAAGGAATTCTTCGCCTTCCCCGATCTGCTCACCACCAACATCGCCTTTGGCGGCGCCGACATGATGGACGCCTGGGTCTGCCTGTCGACGACCGGGAAAATGGCGAAATGCCGCTGGCCGCGGCCGGGGCTGCGGCTCAACTTCAATGCCTGACCCCTCTACTGTCATGCCAGCGCAGGCTGGCATCCAGCCCCACCGCGCGGGCCCACTCCGGCATCCCCGCCGGCGCTGGCATGACAGGGCAACATGACCGTCACCACCCGCACGATCGCCGCCAACGGCCTCAGCTTCGCCATCGACGAATGTGGCACCGGCCCCGATATCGCGCTCTGCCTGCACGGCTTTCCCGAAAGCCGCTTCAGCTGGCGGCACCAGCTGCCGGTGCTGGCGGACCTCGGCTGGCACGCCGTCGCCCCCGATCTGCGCGGCTATGGCGATACCAGCCGGCCGCCGCACAAGGCGGATTACCATATCGATCACCTGGTCGCCGATGTCGCCGGGCTGTTCGATGCCCTGGCGGCCGAAACGGGGCCGGGGCGCCGGCTGCTGGTGGCGCACGACTGGGGCGCAATCATCGCCTGGATCTTCGCGCTGCGGCAGACGCGAGGCCTTGAGGGCCTGATCGTCATGAACGTCCCCCACCCGCGCGTCTTCCGCGACGTGCTGCGGACGAGCTGGGCGCAGAAACGCAAAAGCTGGTACGTCGCCTTCTTCCAGCTGCCGCGCCTGCCCGAGGCCCTGCTCGGCGCGCGGCACGCGGAGGCGATCGGCAAGGCCTTCACCGACATGGCCATCGACAAATCCGCCTTCCCGCCGGCGGTGATCGACCATTATCGGGATAATGCGAGCCGGCCCGGCGCGCTGACCGCCATGATCAACTATTACCGCGCCAATTTCCCCGATGTGCTGGAGGAACCGGCGCCGGTGCTCGGCGTCCCGACGCTGATGCTGTGGGGCGAGGCCGACACGGCGCTCGGCCTCGAACTCACTAAGGGCTATGCGCCCCTGGTCACCGATTTCGAACTGGTCCGCTTCCCCGGCGTGTCGCACTGGGTCCAGCAGGAGGCGCCGGCGGCAGTGAATGCGGCGATGCGGGCGTGGATGGGGCAGAAGTTGGAGTCGAGATTCCACAAAGCGGAAGAGCCGATTAAGTAGAGCTGAACTGCTGACGCTCAGCCAAGCAACACAATGTACGGTCCACAGCATTTGCCTTGGAATAGACAGCCATTTAGTTTCGCATTTGATTCACAAACTGGTCAAATTTTCCAGGTAGGCAAGACCTGCTTGCCAGAGGACCGATGCTTAGCTCTTGTGCTTTGACTTTTCCTCTCTCTTCAGGATCATCGACAAAGAATTGTTCCGCTCCCCTTCGGTGAGCATCCGAGAGTTTTGAAAGCCAAGCGCTCAGGAACTTGTAAGAAAACTTACCCCGGTAGCGTGTGATTGGATCAAAATCTCTGAATTCCTTTGTAAGTCCTTCCACCATCTCGGTGTCAAAGTCCAAAGACAACGGCAGCGCTTCACTAGCTGGAAGTTTGCACGATTCAACCTGACCTAAATCGACGCAAGCTAACATAGACAGGGACGTAGGAATTAAATCGTCAATATTGATAGATAAGCGTCGTGCAACAAAAACCCTCAAATTAATTTCATAAGTCACACCAAGGAAATCGGCAAAGTCAGCATCAAATAGGTCGCAGAGTGTTTTTCGCTTCACGGGGTCGCCACTGCCCGGAAAAGCTACCCTGATCGTCTCATCTACCACGCTCCTATCAACGAGATAGTTCTCGATAGAATACCGGTCCAACATGAAAACCCGATCGACGGATTCAAATTTCGAAAGATCATCAAAGTCTCTATCAACTATAAAAAAGACATTTTTATCTGCCCCAGTACGGTCCACTGCCAACGAGTTTCTAAGCTTAGCAATCTGGCGCTTTCCACCGCAAACATAGAACTCATAGGCAAGGCTCTCATCGAGGCGCTTGATCCAGTATGAATAGACTAACTTGTCGTCATTTCCTTCAACCGCAATAAGAATACCATCAGGATATTTTGCTCGATAGCTCAGAAACCTGATTTTGACGACTGCGGTCTTCTCGCGTGCAGCAACGAGCGACTGTATATAAGGATCGATCAATTCAGAGGCATCACTCATCTGAATCACCGTTCGCTAAGTCTGTAGTTTCAGCTTCTAGTGGAAGCTCAGGGTTGACGCCCAACTCTAGATCTAATGTTCTAGCGAATTGCTCAAGAGAATTGTCAAAAACAAACGGAGAATGTGTGATCGCAATGACTTGTTCACAGTTCGGGGACAATAACACGTCCACTAGAATGCCGCGCTGCCAGTCTATAGAAAGCGACAATTCCGGCTCGTCAATCAACACGATCTTTCGCTTTTCATATAGATACATTCTCGCAAAAAGTGAGACCATTTGCTTTTCGCCAGATGATAAGGCGTCCAAGGATATTGATGTCCGGGCGGGCAGACTCTCTACGTGAACTCTTAGGTTATTGGGGTTCAGCTTTAAGGCTTTGCCGTCAATGCGGGGCAGTCGCGCATGTTCCGCTTCCGATGGCGGAAACGTGGTCGGCTCGGCGGAAGAAAGGTATTTGTTACAGCTGCGTATAAAATCGCCAACTGGCTGTTCAATCTCTTTGGTAATATTGATGATACCGTTAAGCTTATTCAAAAAATACTTAAGGAATTTCGCAGACTCGGGCGGCACACCTTCGCTGCTATAAATTCTCTCAAACTCTGGCGCGCTAATCCGGGAATATTGCGGACCCATTATTCGTTTGCCAGATTCGAGGCGAGAAAAGAATAGCCTTAGATCGTCGGGCTTTGGAATTTCGGCATCTTCGGTAACTTCATATCCGCGAATAAGTTCATTAATAATATTCTCACTTATTGCCCGATATTCCCGATTTGACCTCGCAATGATGTCATTATTTAGCTGCGTTAGCCTGTCCGAAATGTCGCCAAGGCCAAACTGTATCTCTGCAGTATGTAGACCACTCGGAGCAAAGTTCAGTCTAGGTCTTGTTCTTCCACGGATCGTCCTGCGGTCTTCACCATCATCGGTGAGCGCCAGTTCTACGCGTCGATAGGTCGGCAAATAAACAATCTCAAATCCCGACAGAACATTTGTCAGCGTCGACCTAAGGAAATCAAGATTTGGCGTTCTACGAAAGAGGGAGAGATAGGCTTCTTCGCAAGCCTTTTTTGCTGCCCTGTTATCATGTTGGAAGGAGCGACTAATGGAGGTAGCAACGGATGAAGCATCACCGTCAAGATGCCAACCGTCAATGCGCTGCCTGAAATCGCCAAGGAGGAACTCATAGAGCTTCTGGGGATCGATGCCAATCCTGGCTGCAAGTCTTGTAACTTCCCCATCAACTGCTGTTTGCAAGAACAAGACTAGTTCATCATGTGTCAGAACAAGTTCTTGTGGTATACCCCGAATCTTGCAAAATATTTCGTTGAACTGAAGTTCTCGCAATCGGTATAGCTCGAGCTTAAGGAATGCATCAAGAGCGCCAAGTAGTGTGGTTTTACCGGTCCCATTACGCGCAATCAGTACAGTCGCCGCGAACTTTGACGCGAGCGATATCGTGCGATATCCATATAGTCCTCGTATGCCAAAGCGTTCGATTAACGCTGGCCGTGCGCCAGCCAAGGCGGCACGATTTTGGGAATCCTCAAAGGCAAGGTCGTCGTCAGTTTGAGCCATGCGATTTCCTTACCCGTAGTGAACTGATCTTAATCAAGGCCGTCGGCAAGGCAAGCGAAAGGGGAGTCGAAACTGGCCGACGCTCAACGCGGCGGAGGTAATGCAGTGGGATAATGCATGCCGACCGAGCGGGAGACGGATCGGATGCCCGATGGAGCTGTATGCCATGGCACAGTAAATGTGCAAGCCGACCGTCGAAAAACCATAAGACCATACTTGCCAAAACATTCCATATAGGTTATGTGCACCCCAATGGATAGAGATCATGAAATCGACCCCGCCATGCTCGCGCGGCTCCACACCCGCAGTCGCCAGCGCGAGGAGGGGTGGACTCCGCAAGTGATGGAGATGTTCATCATCCACCTCATCGAGACCGGCAGTGTGCGCAAGGCGGCACGCAACGTCGATCGCCATGTCACCACCGCCTATCGGCTGCGGGCCAAGGAGCCGGCCTTTGCCGCGGCCTGGGATGCGGCGCGGCGCATGGCCTATGCGCGGTTGCGCGACGAGGCGATGGAGCGCGCGCTCGACGGCACGCCGCAGCAGGTGTGGAAGGATGGCGCCTGGGTCGGCATGAAGCGCGTCTTCAACGACCGGCTGCTGATGAACCTGCTCAACCATCTGAAACACGAAAACGCGCCGGGTGCTGCGAAGCCGCGCAGCGTCGATGAGATCGAGGACCGGCGCAGTGACGCCATCGCCGATCGCATGGACGCGCTGGCGCTGCTGCCGCCCCTGAAATCGCAAACGCCGCGCCCACGCGCCCCCCGCCCGCCGCGGCTGCGCCCGGCGCATGGCCGCATCGTTCTCGATGCCGTCAATGGTGTAGCCTTAGTGTAGCCTTAAGCGTGACAGCGTTGTTTTTGCTGGGCTAATCCGGGCGGCAAATCCTACGTCATCCCGGGCCGCAGAACCCATGTCATCCCGGGCTTGACCCGGGATCCAGCGTCTTCCCGTTTCCGCGTTCGGTAACCCGGGCACGATGGATCCCGGGTCAAGCCCGGGATGACAGGGAAGGGGGGCGGGGACACCCGCACCCGCCGCGCTGGCGCGCGAGTCGCCTCTCCCCTCGAGGGAGAGGAGACGTTAGCGCCTCCCCATTTCGCGGGGGTGGCGGTGCGGCGGCGGCTGCGTCACAGTTGCGCCATGCGTGACGACCTTTCCGGCAAGGTGGCCCTGGTCACCGGCGCGGCCTCGGGCATCGGGGCGGCGTGCGCGGCGCTGCTCGAAGCGCGCGGCGCGCGGGTGCTCGGCACCGATATCCGGCCGCAGCCGGGGCAATTCGCGCATGATGTGACCAGCGAGGCCGGGTGGGACGCCGCCATTGCCGAATGCGTCGCCCGCCATGCCCGGCTCGACATCCTGGTTTCCAACGCCGGCACCGCCGATTTCGGCGCGATCATCGACATGGACATGGCGAAATTGCGCGAACAGGTGCGCGTCCATGTCGAAGGCGCGTTCCTGGGGATGCGCGCCGCGGTCGCGCAGATGCGGCGGCAGGGGTCGCCGGCGCATGGCAGCATCATCGTCATCGCCTCGATCGCCGGGTTGAAGCCGATCATGCAGACGACGACCTATGGCACCGCCAAGGCGGCGCAGATCAACCTGTGCCGCGCCGTGGGGGTCGAACTGGGCCGCAAGGGCGATTTCATCCGCGTCAACGCCGTCTGCCCCGGCGGCACCCGCACCGCGATGACGGAGGAAGCCTTTGGCGGCGACGAATATTGGGACAAGCCCGACAGCTTTGCCCGGCTACCACTAAAGGATTACGCGCGGCCGCTCGACATCGCCGAGCAGGTGGCGTTCCTCGCATCGGACGATGCCAGCTTCATCACCGCGGCGCACCACATCGTCGATGGCGGCTGGGTGCTGACGGCGTGACGGTGCGCGTCGCCCTGGTGACAGGCGCCACCTCGGGCATCGGGCGCGCCGTGGCGGTGCGGCTGTCGGCGGATGGCTTCCATGTCGTCGCCGCCGGCCGCAATGCAGCGCGCGGGGCGAAGACGGTCGCGCTGTGCCGCAGCGCCGAATTCATCGCCTTCGACACGACGGTGGAGGCCGATTGGGAGCGTGTCACCGGCGCCATCGTCGCGCAGCACGGTCGGCTCGACGCGGTGGTCAATTCCGCCGGGGCGTTCTTTTCGAAACCGCTGCCCGATACCAGCCTCGCCGAATTTCGCGCGCTGTGGGAGGCCGATGTCGAATCGGTGGTGATGGGCACCAAATGGGCGCTGCGCGCGATGCGCGACACGGCGACAGCCGGGTCGATCGTCAACATCTCGTCGCTCGCCGGCGTGATCGGGCTCGAGGATTGTGCCGCCTATTGCGCCGCCAAGGCCGCGGTGACGCATTTTTCGAAGATCGCGGCGGTGGAGGCGGGCGACCTGGTGCCGCCGTGCCGGGTCAACAGCCTCAACCCCGGCGTCATCATGACCGAGATGATCACGAATGCGTACGGCGACACGCCCGAAGTGCGCAACTTCGTCATGGACGGCAACGCCTTGCGCCGGCCGGGCGAGGCCGACGATATTGCGGCGGCGGCGAGCTTCCTCGCCGGGCCGCGGTCGCGCTTCGTCACCGGCACGGCGATGCTCGTCGATGGCGGGCGGGGGGCGGACTGATGCCGGACAATCGCCGCTTCGTGCTGGTGCGCCGGCCGGTCGGCACGCCGCGCCCCGAGGACTTCGCGTTGCAGACGGCGCCGACACGCGATCTCGCCGCCGGCGAGGTGCTGGTGCGGAATGTCTATGCTTCGCTCGATCCCGCCATCCGCGGCTGGCTCGACGATGCGCCGAGCTACATGCCGCCGGTGCCGCTGGGCGACGCGGTGCGCGCCACCACGGTCGGCACCGTCGCTGCCAGCGCCAACGCGGAGTTCGCCGTCGGCGATTGGGTGCTCGGGCTCAACGCCATCGAGGATTATTCGGTGGCGGTGCCCGGCGGCTTCACCCAGAAGATCGATCCCGCCGCGGTGCCCGCCGTCACCAATTACCTGTCGGTGTTCGGCGCCGTCGGGCTGACCGCCTATTTCGGGCTGCTCGAGGTCGGCCGGCCGAAGGCGGGTGATACCGTGCTGGTGACGGGGGCCGCCGGCGCAGTCGGCAGCCTGGTCGGCCAGATCGCCAAGATCCAGGGCTGCCGCGTCATCGGCATCGCCGGCGGGCCGGAAAAATGCGCCCGGCTGACCGAACGCTATGGCTTCGATGCCGCCATCGACTATCGCGGCAGGGCCGAGGCGGCGCTGGTCGCCGCCATCGCCGCGGCGGCGCCCGCAGGCCTCGATGTCGTCTTCGAAAATGTCGGCGGCATCATCCTCGATGCGGCGCTGATGAACCTGCGCGATGGCGCCCGTGTCGCGCTGTGCGGGCTGATTTCCGAATACAACGCCCCGGCACCGGTCGGCGTGCGCAACCTGTGGCAGCTGATCGTCCATTCGGCCTCGATCAACGGGCTGCTCGTCCGCGATTTCGTGCCGCGTTTCGGCGAAGGCGCCGCGGTGATGGCCGGCTGGCTGGCGGCCGGAAAGCTGGTCTTCGACGAGGATATCGAAACCGGCATCGACAACGCCTATGCCGCCTTCATGAAGCTGTTTTCGGGCGGCAACGACGGCAAGCTGATCCTGCAGATCTGATGCGGCTCGCCGGGCTCTCCGCCGTCGTCACCGGGGCCGCCTCGGGCATCGGGCTGGCGACGGTCGAGCGGCTGCAGCACGACGGGGCGCGGGTGTTCACCGTCGACCGCAGCGGCGATCCCGATCTCGCCATCGACGTCGCCGCCGATGGTGCCGCCGAAGCGATCGTCGGGGCCGCCACCGCCGCGCTCGGCGGGCTCGATATTCTCGTCTGTAATGCCGGCATCAGCGGCTTCATGGCATTGGACGGCCACAGCGACGCCTTTTGGGACGACACCATCGCCATCAACCTGACCTCGGTGTTCAAACTGTGCCGCGCCGCGGCGCCATGGCTCAAGGCGAGTCGCAACGCCCGCATCGTCACCATCGGATCGGTGATGTCGCGCTATGGCGACGCCGGCATGGCGGCCTATGCGGTGTCGAAGCACGGCGTCCTCGGCCTCACCCGCGCGCTGGCGACCGAGCTCGGCCCCGCTGGCATCACCGTCAACTGCGTCATGCCCGGCGCGATCCTGACCGGCATTACCGCGCCGGCCTTTGCCGCCATGCCCGAATTCGAGGCGATGTGGCGCGACAAGGCGGCGCTGAAGCGCATCGGCACGCCGGCCGATGTTGCCGATGTCATCGCCTTTCTCGCCAGCGCCGACGCGCGCTTCGTTTCCGGCCATGGCCTCGCCGTCGATGGCGGCGCGATGGCGCACCCTTGAGGAACCGCAAATGACCCCCACCGCGATCGTCACCGACTTCTGCGCCGCCTGGGATCGGCTCGACTGGCCGGCGATCCATGCCCATCTCGCCGACGATATCGTCTATCACAATATCCCGGTGGAGCCCGTCTATGGTATCGAAGCTTTCAAGGCGGTGTTCGCCGCTTTCCCGGTCAGCGCGGCGCAGTTCGAGATCCACCATATCGCCGCCGCCGGCGCCATCGTGCTGACCGAACGCACCGACCACTTCATGCTCGCCGGCAAGCCCATCGTCATCCAGGTCATGGGCACATTCGAGATTCGCGGCGGCAAGATCGCGGTGTGGCGCGATTACTTCGACATGGCGCAATTCGTGTCGCAAATGCCTAGCTAATAGAATTCACCGTCGCGCAAAGTGCTCGATGCGCCTTAGCTTGCCACCATGACGACGATCGACCTCGACCGGACCAGCCTGTTCGAGCCGCACGTGCTCGAGAACCCCTTTGCCTATTACCAGGCCGCCATCGCGCAGCGCCCGGTGATGCTGCTGCCCGGCACCAATATCACGCTGGTGACATCCTATGACCTGCTTGCCGAAGCCACCGGGCGGGTGGAGGCGTTTTCCAACGACTTCAGCGCACTGCTTGCCGGGCAGCGCTCGGCCGACCCCGATGTCACCGCCGAGCTCGACAAGGGCTGGCCGCAGCGCAACACGCTGCTGACCGCCGATCCGCCGGTCCACACGCGCTTCCGCAAGCTGGTCAATCTGGCCTTTTCGATGAAGCGTGTCGACGCCATCGAGGCCGATATCCGTGCCATCGTCACCCGGCTCGTCGACGCTTTCCCCGATGGTGGCCGGATCGATTTCGTCCGCGATTTCGCCGTACCGCTGCCGGTCGCGGTCATCGCCAGCCAGATCGGCATCGCGGATACGGACATTGCCACCGTCAAGCGCTGGTCCGATGCCTTTGCCGATCGGCTCGGCGGCATGATTTCCAAAGAACGCGAGCTCGAATGCGCCCGCGAAGTCGTCGAATTCCAGCACGCGATGAAGGCGCAGATCGACGCCCGCCGCGCCGCGCCGACCGAGGACCTGCTGTCCGATCTTGTCCATGCCCGCATCGAGGGCGAACAGCCGCTCGACGATGCCGAGATATTGTCGATTCTCCAGCAGCTGATGGTCGCCGGCAACGAGACGACGACCTCCACCCTCGCCGGCGGCGTACTGCTGCTGATCCAAAATCCAGGGCAGGAAGCCAAGGTCCGTGCCGACCCCAGCCTCATCCCCAACATGGTCGAGGAGATGCTGCGGCTCGAAAGCCCGACCGCCGGGCTGTGGCGTGTCGTCAAGGCGGATGCCGAACTTGGAGGGGTCACCGTGCCGGGCGGATCGATGCTGATGCTGCGCTTTGCCGCCGCCAACCGCGACCCGGCCAAGTTCGAAAATCCCGATGCCTTCGACGTGACCCGCAAGAACGCCCGCAGCCACCTCGCCTTTGGCCGCGGCATCCACATGTGCGTCGGCAACATGCTCAGCCGCAAGGAACTGGCGGTGGCCTTCGACGTGCTGCTGGCGCGGATCACGCGTTTCGAACTCGCCGCCGACGCCGATCTCGCCCATGTCCCCAATATGCTGCTGCGCGGCCTGCGCCGGCTCGATCTTGAAGTGACCCGCGCATGAATTTCGATCTTTCCGAAGACCAGGCGCTGTTGAAGGCGGCGGTCGAACGCTTTGT
>JANOCM010000198.1:0-9813 GCA_031412175.1 Alphaproteobacteria bacterium | reverse complement strand
TCGCCTGGGGGCATGGCACGGCCGCCAATCTGGTCTCCGCCGGCGTGCGGCTGGTGCCGCTCGGCCAGACCGACGGCCAACTGGCGACGGCTGCGCTGATGCCGGTGGTCGAGGCGGCGGCGGCGCGGGCGCAGGTTACCGATCTCGACGATCTCGGCACCGCGGCGCCCTTGCTCGAGCTCGCGTCGCTGGCGCATGAAACCCAATATTCGAGGTTGTTTCGCTCATGAGCAGCAACGGTCCCGTCCGCATCGGCATCGGCGGCCCCGTCGGCAGCGGCAAGACCGCGCTGACCGACCGGCTCTGCAAGGCGCTGCGCGATCATTACAATGTCGCCGCCATCACCAACGATATCTACACTCGCGAGGATGCCGAATTCCTGACGCGATCCGGCGCGCTTACCGCCGATCGCATCATGGGCGTCGAAACCGGCGGCTGCCCGCACACCGCGATCCGCGAGGATGCCAGCATCAACCTCGCCGCCGTCGATACGATGAATGCGCGGCATCCCGGCCTCGACATCATCTTCATCGAAAGCGGCGGTGACAACCTCGCGGCGACGTTCAGCCCCGAGCTCGCCGACATCACCATCTATGTCATCGACGTCTCGGCCGGCGACAAGATCCCGCGCAAGGGCGGCCCCGGCATCACCCGCTCCGACCTCCTCGTCATCAACAAGATCGATCTCGCGCCGCTGGTCGGCGCCGACCTCGGCATCATGGACCGCGATGCGCGGAAAATGCGCGGGCAACGCCCGTTCCTCTTCTCCAACCTGAAGGTCAATCACGGGCTCGATGGCGTCATCGCGTTTCTCGTCGGTGCCGCCGGCCTGCCGGCGCGCGCGATCCCGCCGCAGGCGCCGCCGGGATGACGACCGTCCTGCCTGCCACTGCCGGCCGTCGCCAGTACAACAAATGGGTGGCGGACCCGACGCTCGAGGATTATGCGCTGCGCTTCACGCCCGACAGCGCGCGGCGCTGGTCGACGGGACGCATCGCGACCACCGCCTTCGGCGCCGCCAGCTTCCTCGCCTGCGAAGCCATCGGCGCGACGATCACCCTGGCATACGGCTTCTCCAATGCCGTCGCCGCCATTCTCACCGCCATGCTGCTACTGTTCCTCGTCGGGCTGCCGATCGCCTGGCACGCCGCCCGCGCCGGGCTCGATGTCGATCTCCTCACCCGCGGCGCCGGCTTCGGCTATATCGGCTCGACGATCACCTCGCTGATCTATGCCAGCTTCACCTTCCTGCTGTTCGCGATCGAAGCGAGCATCCTGTCGATGGCGCTGCAACTGCTGCTCGGCATGCCGCTGCCGCTCGCCCACATCATTTCATCGCTGACCGTCATTCCGATTGCGCTCTACGGCATGCGCGCGATCACGCGCTTCCAGGCCTGGACCCAGCCGGTGTGGCTGGTGCTGCAGCTGGCACCAATCGCCTATGTGCTCGCTGTCGGCGGGCCGAGCGTCGCGAAGTGGTTGGCCTGGCCGGGCCGACTCGGCGCCGCCGATGGCAGTGTCGACCTGCTGCTGTTCGGGCTGGCGCTGTCGACGCTGCTATCATTGCTGCCGCAGATCGGCGAGCAGGCCGATTATCTGCGCTTCCTGCCGGCGAAAACTCGTGAAAACAGCGGCCGCTGGTGGGGTGCGCTGCTGCTCGGCGGGCCGGGCTGGGTGGTCATCGGCGGCGCCAAGCTGCTGCTCGGCTCGTATCTGGCGCGGCTGGTCATCGATCATGGCGGCGATGCGCTGCGGGCCGCCAGCCCGCCCGACATGTTCCTCGCGGTGTTCACCGACATGGCCGGATCGCCGGCGCTGGCGATGCTGCTGACCGGTGTGCTCGTCGTCATCGCGCAGATGAAGATCAACGTCACCAACGCCTATGCCGGCAGCATCGCCTGGTCGAATTTCTTCTCACGATTGAGCCACGCCCACCCCGGCCGCGTCGTCTGGCTGGTCTTCAACGTGCTGCTGGCGCTGCTGCTGATGGAAATCGGCATCTTTGCGGTCATCGAGAATATCCTGACGCTCTATGCCAATCTCGCCGCCGGCTGGATCGGCGCGCTGGTGGCGGACCTGGTGATCTCTAAACCGCTCGGCCTGTCGCCGCCGCTGATCGAGTTCAAGCGCGCCCGGCTCTACGACATCAACCCGGTCGGCGTCGGCGCCATGCTGTTGTCGATCGTCATTTCGACCGCGGCGCTGGTCGGCGTCTTCGGGCCACTGGCGCACGCCTTTGCGCCGTTGCTCGGCCTGGCGGTGGCGTTCGTCGCGGCGCCGGCGATCGCGCTCGTCACCCGCGGCCGTTATTACATCGCCCGCGACGCCGATCTGCCGCCGGGCACGGGCGATCTCGCCTGCGTGCTGTGCGGCAACCGCTTCGAACGCCCCGACATGGCGTTCTGCCCGCTGCACAGCGGCAGCATCTGTTCGCTGTGCTGCACGCTGGAGGCGCGCTGCCACGACATGTGCAAGACCGGCAGCAGCTTCGGCGAGCAGTCAACCGGGTTGCTGCAACGGCTGTTGCCGGCGCCGCTGGCGCGCTATGCCGACACGACGACCGGGCATTTCATCGGCGTCATGGCGCTGTTCACCGCGATCAGCGCCGCGCTGCTGTTCCTGATCGGCGTGCAATATTCGGCCGTGGCACCGGCGGCGCGCGATACCATTATCACGACGCTGTGGGTGGTGTTCTTCGCGCTCGCCATATTGTCGGGCATCGCTGCCTGGCTGCTGGTGCTGGCGCACGACAGCCGGCGCGCAGCCGAGTGCGAGACCGAGCGCAACACCGCGATGCTGATGGACGAAATCGCCGCCCACACCCGCACCGATGCCGCGCTGAAGCACGCCAAGGACGCGGCCGAAGCGGCGAACCTCGCCAAAAGCCGCTATCTTGTCGGCGTTTCCCACGAAATCCGCTCACCGCTCAACGCCATCTACGGCTATGCGCAACTGCTCGAGCGCGAAGGCGTCATCGATCCGGAGGAAGCCGGGCGGGTCATCCGGCGCTCGTCGGAGCATCTGACCAATATCGTCGACGGCCTGCTCGACATCAGCCGCATCGAAAGCGGGGTGCTCAAGCTCAGCCGCGATATCGTGCCGCTGCCGGCGTTCCTCGAACAGATTGCCGACATGTTCCGCGTGCAGGCGCAGGAAAAGGGCATCGGCTTCCGCTATGATCCGCCGCCCAACCTGCCGGCGTTCGTGCGCACCGATGAAAAACGCCTGCGCCAGATCCTGATCAACCTGCTGTCGAACGCGGTCAAATACACCGCCGAGGGCGAGGCGGCGCTGACCGTGCGTTACCGCGGCCTTGTCGCCGAATTCGAGGTTTCGGACACCGGCGTCGGCATCCCGCGCCGCGATCTCGACCGCATCTTTGAACCCTTCGAACGCGGCAGCGCCGAAAACACCAATGGCCAGCCCGGTACGGGGCTGGGCCTCGCCATCACCCGGGTGCTGGCGCAGGTGATGGGCGGCGATGTTGCGGTGCGCAGCACGCCGGGGGAGGGCAGCAAGTTCACCCTGCGGCTGATGCTCGCCGAGCCAGGCGAGGCGCCGCCGGCCACGGCGCGGCTGCGGCCGGTGTCGGGTTACGCCGGCGGCCGCAAGACCATCCTCGTCATCGACGACGATCCGGCGCAGCTGGCGGTGCTGCAGGGGCTGCTGCGACCGCTCGGGTTCACGGTCTATGCCGCGTCGAACGGTGTCGCGGGGCTCGATCTCGCGGCGCGCTGCGCGCCCGACCTGGTGCTGCTCGACATCCAGATGCCGGGAATGACCGGTTGGACGGTGGCGCAGCGCCTGCGGGCGCAGTTCGGCGAGCGTTTGAAGATCGTCATGGTGTCGGCCAATGCCCATGAATTCGCCGCCGGCGGCGACGGCAATGCCGATCACGACGGTTTCGTGCTCAAACCCGTCGAGCTGGAGACTTTGCTCGATGTCTTGGCGACGCGGTTGGGGCTGGCGTGGGATGCCGCGCTGCCGTCGCCGCCGCCGGTGCCGCCGCCAGCGGTCTCGCTGCAGGGCGCCGGCGGGCAGATCGCCGAACTGCGCCGGCTCGGGCAGTTGGGCCATGTCCGTGGTATCGAAAACGAACTGGCGGCGCTGGAACGCGATTTCCCCGAAGCCCAAGCCCTTGTCGCGCAGTTGCGCGACAAGGTGCGGGCGTTTGACCTGAAGGCCTATCTGAGATTGCTTGAAACCCATGGATAATCAGCCGGTGACCATCCTCGTCGTCGACGACACGCCGGAAAGCCTACGTTTCGTCACCGCGACGCTCGAAAAGGCCGGCATGACAGTGCTCATCGCCGGCGATGGCGCCGCCGCGCTGCAATCGCTCGAACTGGCGCTTCCGGACCTTGTCATCATGGATGCGATGATGCCGGTCATGGACGGGTTCGAGACCACCCGCCGCATCAAGGCGGACCCGCGTTTTGCCCGGCTGCCGGTGATTTTCATGACCGGGCTGACCGAAACCGAACATGTCGTGCGCGGTTTGCGGGCCGGCGGGGTCGATTATGTGACCAAGCCGATCGTCGTCGAGGAACTGCTGGCGCGCATCCGCGTCCATCTCGGCAACGCCCGGGTGTCGTCGGGCAGCCAGGCCGCGCTCGATGAAAGCGGCCGGCCGCTGCTCGCGGTCGACAGCAACGGGCGCACATTGTGGACGACGCCGCGCAGTACCGAGCTGATGGCGCGGCTGTTCCCGCCCGATGGCACGCTGCCACCGGCGCTGGCGGCGGCGCTGGCGCGGCAGATCGGCAACGACGGCCAGGCCGTGGTGCGCCACGATCTGGATGACGGCCGGCTCGAACTGACCCTGCTGACCCGCAGCGCGAGCGACGAATGGCTGTTCCGCCTGAGCGAAATCCGCGAGGGCGCCGAAGAACGCCTGCTCGCCGCCCGCCACGGCCTGACCGAGCGCGAGGCCGAGGTGCTGCTGTGGATCAGCCGCGGCAAGGCCAACCGCGAGATCAGCGAGATTCTGGGCATTTCGCCGCGCACGGTGAACAAGCACCTCGAACAGGTGTTCGAAAAAATGGGCATCGAGAACCGCGCGTCGGCAGCAGCGGCGGCGGTGAAGACGCTGACACAATGACGCGCCCTTCCAAAATCACCGATCAGGTCTTCGGCGTCAGGATGTCGATCGTCGTTGTCTTGCAGAAGTCGACATATTTCAGCAGCGCGTCGCGAATTGCTGCGACTTCCTGTTCATAGGCGGTGCGATCCGCGCCCGGGGTGCCGCCGGGCCGCGCGCCCAGGCTGGCGCCCCAGGCATCGAGCGCCACGGCATGCCGCGCCTTTGCCTTGACGATATAGGCATTCATCGTGTCGGTCAGCGGCTGGATCGTCCCCGGATGCCCGACAAGGCCGCATTTGGCGATCGTTTCCGCATCGCCGGCACACATCAGGACGTTCCAGTCGTCATAGCCGTAAAGGTCGAGCTGGCCGTACAAGAACGCGCCATTCGGGCCATCCCAGATCGACGAATCGATGATCAGGAACGGCCGTGCGTTGCAATGCCCGAACTTGGCGGCCATCTCGGCATTGTATGCGGTGGTGCGCTCCATCAGTCGTTCGCGCGAGCGGGCGAAGCGCGCCATATAGTCTTCGGCGGTGGGCACGCGATTGTCCGGATCATCGGGATTCCGGCCCATTTTGGTCAGGAAAGCGCCGACCTTGGGATCGTTCCACAATTCCTTGGAGAAAACCCGCGTCACCCCGTCGCTGTCGGGCGTCGAGCGCATGTCCGACGACAATCTGTCAAGGCTCGGCTTGCGACCGAAAAACCGCCCCAGTCCCATTGTCAACGCCCCCGTTGATTGCCGAAAAACCGCTTGCAACTAGTTACGGCAACAATAACCCGAAAATCGATACCCGTTCTTGTTCGCTGCAGCAATATTACAGCACCGAATTTCATGGCGGACGTCTTTGCGCCGGAGTGGCGGATCGCAAACCATGCCCTGGCGCGATGGCCAGCTAACGGCCGGAGGGCGGCAATGGGTAGTCATACGGATAGGGCTCCGGTGCCCTTGGCGGTAATGCCGGTGCCATGCTGTTCGCAGCGCGGTGTCCTGGTGCGCCGGCGCGATTGCCGCAAAGGAACCGACCATGATCGAAGCGCATCGCACCCTGACCAAGGCCAGCACGCCGATCGCCGATGCCGCCCCCTGGACCCGCCAACTGACGACACGCACCGGTTTTGCCTTTCACGTCCGCCCGGCGACTGCTGACGACGAACCGGCTCTTGCTGCGTTCTTCGCGCATGTGACGCCCGACGAACTGCGCTTCCGCTTCCTGACGGCATGCCAGGAGGTCGGCCACGACCGGCTGGTGGCGATGACCGCGATCGACCATGACAAGACCGAGAATTTCCTCGCCGTGCTGACCGACGGCACGGTCATTGCCTCCGGGCTGCTCGCCGCCGATGGCGCCGGCGACCGTGCCGAGGTCGCGATTTCGATCCATGCCGACCACAAGAACCGCGGCGTCAGCTGGACGCTGCTCGACCACATCGCCCGCTATGCCGCGGCGCGTGGGATCAAGGTGATCGAATCGATCGAATCGCGCGAAAATCGTGCCGCGATCACGCTCGAACAGGAAATGGGCTTTGTGACCGAAGCCATCGACGGCGATCCTTCGCTGGTCCGCGTCAGCCGCCGGCTCTAGATGCGGACCAGATGCGCGACGGCGGCGGCGCTTTCGGTCGCGGTGTCGCCCTGTCGGATGATGCGGCCGCCGTCCATCACGGCGTAGCGATCGGCAAAGCTCCAGGCGAAATCGAGATATTGTTCGATCAGCACGATGGTCAGCCCCATTTCGGCGCGGACCTGCAGCAGCGCCGCCTCGATCATCTGGACGACATTGGGCTGCACGCCTTCGGTCGGCTCGTCGAGTAGCAACAGCCGCGGTGCGCCGGTCAGCGCGCGGCCGATCGCGAGTTGTTGCTGTTCGCCGCCCGAGAGCACGCCCCCTTTGCGCTGGCGGATCGTCGCCAGTTTGGGGAACAGGTCGTAGATCAGGTCGGGCACGCCGCCGGTTGCGCGCACACCGCGCGCCATCAAACCGGTTTCAAGGTTTTCGGCGACGGTGAGTTGCGGGAAGATATGCCGGCCCTGCGGCACATAGCCGATGCCGGCGCGGGCGCGGCGCTGCGGCGGCAGGCGGCCGATGTCGGCGCCGTCGAGGCGGATGCTGCCCGCATCGAGCGGCTGGATGCCCATGATGGTGCGCAGCAGCGTCGTCTTGCCGACGCCGTTGCGGCCGATGAGGGCGGTAACGCTGCCCGGTGGCAGCTGAAGGTCGATATCCCACAGCACGCGCGCGGCGCCATAGCCGGCGGCGACGGCGGACAGGTCAAGCAGGGGGGTCACCATAGTCCACACCCGTCATCCCCGCGCAGGCGGGGATCCATCGCCGAAATGTGGTCACCGGCGGGCAAAGCCGGGCGATGGATCCCCGCCTGCGCGGGGATGACGGGAAGGGTGCACATCACGCTGCCCGCCCCAGATAGACTTCCGCCACCCGCGCGTCGCTGCGCACCTCGGCGACACTGCCCTGCATCAGGAACCGGCCCTGGTGCATGACCGTCACGCGGGCGGCGAGTTGTTCGACAAAGCTCATGTCGTGATCGATGACGATGATGCTGTGGTCGCCGGCGAGACCGCGGATCAGGTCGGCGGTGCGGCAGGTTTCGGCCGGGCCCATGCCGGCGGTCGGTTCGTCGAGCAGCAGCAGTTCGGCATCTGTGGCGACGACCATGCCGATCTCGAGCCATTGCTTCTCGCCATGCGCGAGGGTGCCGGCGATGGCGCCGCGGCGATCGCCGAGGCCGATGCGATCGAGGATTTCGGCGACGCGGGTGCGCTCCGCCGCCGGCTGTCCGAAACCGAACGACGCCCATAGCCGCTTCGATTTCGCCGCGGCGATGGCGAGATTGTCGGCTACGGTCAGCGTCGGCAGCACGCCGGGCGCCTGGAATTTCCGGCAGATGCCCAGTTGCGCGATGCGGTGCACCGGCAGGCGCGAAAGGTCCTGCCCGCGGAACAGCACTCTGCCGGCGGATGGCCGAACGCGGCCGATGATGGTGTCGCACAGGGTCGATTTGCCGGCGCCATTGGGGCCGATGACGACGCGCAATTCGCCCTTGTCGAGCGTCAGCGAAAAGCCGTCGAGCGCCAGAAAACCGCCATAGTCGACGGTGACGCCATCGACGGCGAGCAGCAGGTCACCAACCGCCGTCATGCGCGCTTCCGCAGGCCCGCCAGCCCGCCGGGCAGCGTGGTCACGACAAGGATGAACAGCGCACCGAGCGCATAGGGCCACAGCTCGGGAAAGGCGCTGCTGACCTTGTCGCGGGCGAAATTGACCGCGACGGTGCCGAGGATTGCGCCGGCGAGGCTGAGCCGGCCGCCGATCGCCACCCAGATCACCATCTCGATCGACGGCACGACACCGACCATCGCCGGCGAGATCACCCCGGCGTGCAGCGTGAACAGCGCGCCGGCCGCGCCGGCCAGACCGCCCGCGACGGCAAAGGCGACGATCTTGTAGGCGGCGGCATCATGGCCGAGGAAGCGCACGCGGTTCTCGCCGTCGCGGACCGCACGCAGCATCGTGCCGAAGCGCGAGGCGAGCAGCAGGGTCACCAGCCCCCAGCCGGCGGCAAGGCAAGCAAGGGTGAGCCAGTAAAGCCAGCGCCCGGCGCCGGGGTCGTTAAGATCGTTGCCCAACAGGAACTGGAAATCGGTCAGGCCGTTGAAGCCGCCGGTCAGATCCTGCTGGCTGACCAGCAGGGTTGCAAAGGCCAGCGCCAGCGCCTGGGTGATCAGCGAAAAATAGGTGCCGCTGACCCGACGCGCGAAAACCGACCAGGCGAACAGCGCGGCGACCAGCGCCGGAATGGCGACGACGGCGATGATGGCGACGGCAGGATGCGTGAACGGTGCCCACCACCATGGCAGCGTCTCGACGCCGCTGAGCATCATGAATTCGGGGACTTCGCCCGGCGCCAACCCAGCAAGCTTCATGTGCATGGCGAGCGCATAGCCGCCAAGACCGAAGAACACGCCCTGGCCGAGGCTGAGGATGCCGCCATGCCCCCAGGTCAGCACCAGGCCGAGGGCGAGCAGGGCGAGGGCGAGGAAACGGGCGAGGAGGTTGAGGTCATAAGCCGACAGCGCGAACGGCGCCGCGGCAGCGATGGCCAGCAGCAGCGCAGCGAGGCCGAACTGGCGCGCCAGATCAGGCATCCAAGGACCGCGAGCGGCTGGCGACGACGCCTTCGGGGCGGAACTGGATGAACAGGATGACGAATAGCAGCAGGATGACCTGCGACAGGCTGACATCGACGGCAAGCTGCGACAGCGCGACGACCAGCCCGAGGATCAGCGCCGCTGCCAGGGTGCCGGTGATCGAGCCGAGCCCGCCCATGACGACGACGAGGAACGCCGGCACGATATAGCTCTGGCCGACCGTCGGCGTCACCGGGCCGAGCAGCGCCAGCACGACCCCGGCGAGGCCGGCGATGCCGGTGCCGAGCGAGAACACGATCAGATCGATGCGGCGTACGTCGATGCCGGTGGCAGCGGCCATCATGCGATCCTGGTTCACCGCGCGAACCAGCAGCCCGATGCGCGTGCGGGTCAGCACCAGCGCCAGCCCGGCCAGGACGAGCGCGGCGATGGCGAGGATGAACAGCCGCGTATACGGCAGCGACGCACCGCCGACCGCCACCGCGCCATCGAGCCACGCCGGCGCCGTCACCTCGACACCGATGGCGCCGAACAGGCTGCGCGCGCCCTGCTGCAG
>JANOCM010000197.1:0-22683 GCA_031412175.1 Alphaproteobacteria bacterium | reverse complement strand
CGTTCATGAGCCGGCGTGGGAATGGCTAAGGCCTAGCGCAGCATCAGGCCGCCATCGATGGCGAGGCTCTGCCCGGTGATGTAGCTCGCGGCCGGCGACGCGAGGAAGACGATCGCGTCGGCGATCTCGCGCGGTTCACCCCAGCGCCGCATCGGCACGGCTTTGAGCAGGCGCTTTTCATAGTCCTTGTCGACGCGCATCCGCTCGGTCATCCGCGTCGCGATGAAGCCGGGGGCGACGAGGTTGACGCGCACGCCCTCGGTCGCCCATTTGTCGCCGAGCGCGCGGGTCAGGCCCAGCAATCCGGCCTTTGAGGCGGTATACGCCGGCGTTTCTTTCAGCGCGAGGAACGACGCCAGCGAGCCTACGTTGACGATGCTGCCGCCGCCGGCCTTGAGCGCCGGGAACAGCCGCACCGACAGGTCCATTACGGCGTTGAGGTTGAGATCGATGACCGCCTCGAACTGTTCTTGGTCATATTCATTGGCGCTGCCGCCGCCGGCGTTGTTGACCAGAACGTCGAGCGCCGGAAATTGCGCCGCTAGCGCCGCGCGCGCCACCGGCGTGGCGAGATCGGCCTGGATATACGCGACGCCCGCCAGCGGCGCGTCGTAATCGGCAAAGCTGGCGCGGGTGCCGGTCACCGTGACTTCGGCACCCAGCGCCTGCAGCGCCGCCGCGGTCGCATGACCGATGCCTTGGCTGCCGCCGGTGACCAGTGCTTTCTTGCCCGTTGCCCAGCTCATGCGCTCAATCCTCCATCGATGGTCAAAGACGTGCCGGTGACATAGGCGGCGAGCGGCGACGCCAGGAACAGGATCGGCCCGGCGATATCGTCGGGCTCCCCGATGCGGCCGAGCGGCACCTGGGCGGCGGTGGCGGCGAGCCGATCGGGGTTTTCCCAGGTGATCGCCGTCATCTTGCTGCGCACCAGCCCCGGCGCGATCAGGTTCACCCGGATGCCCTCGCGCGCCAGCGCCTGCGCCAGTGTCTTGGTTAACGTCAGCAGCCCGCCCTTCGATGCCGAATAAGCCGGCTGGCCGATGGTGCCGCGAAAGCTCGCGACCGATCCGATGAAGATGATGCTGCCGTGCGCCGCCGCCAGCGCGCCGCGGAATTTCATCGCGAGCTGCATCGGCCCGGTCAGATTGGTCGCCAGCACATCGGCAAATGTGTCGATCTCGAATTCCTGCCGACGATATGCGACCTTGGCGCCGGCGATGACTAGCGCGTCGAGGCTGGCGATGCCGGGGTCGAACGCTGCAACCGCCTCGCGATCGCCCTGGTCGAGCCGATGATACTCGATACCTGCCAGGTCGCCGTCGCTGCCGGCATAGTCCGCCGCGGATCCGCGCGTGCCGGTGACGATCACCCGCGCACCGGCGGCGAGGAAGCCTCGCGCCGCGGCGTTGCCGATGCCGGTGCTGCCGCCTGTCACAACCACGGTCTTGCCGGCAAAATCGAACGCGCCCAAGGCTGTTGCTCCTTTATTGCAGGGACTGTTGGCGATGGGCATGCTCGAAGGCAAGGTGGCGGTAGTGACAGGCGGCGGCCGCGGGTTGGGCCGCTGCCACGCGCTGGCGCTGGCGGCGGCGGGCGCCCGCGTCGTCGTCAACGATCTCGGTGGCAGCGTGCTCGGCGATGGCAGCGGCGATGCGGCCGCCGATGTTGTCGCCGAAATCCAGGACGCCGGCGGCCAGGCCGTCGCCAATCTCGCCAGCGTCGCCGACTGGGCCGGTGCCGAGACGATCATCGCCCAGGCCGTCGCGACGTTCGGCGGGCTCGACATCGTCGTCAACAACGCCGGCATCAACCGCCCGGCGTCGGTGATCGCGATGACCGAGGCTGATTTCGACCTCGAGATTGCCGTCCATCTCAAGGGCACCGCCGCGGTCAGTCACTATGCCGCGCGCTTCTGGGCCGAACGCGGCCGCGACGGAGCCCGCGCCATCGTCAACACCACTTCGCCGGTCGGTGTCCACCCGATGCCCGATGGCGGTGCCTATGGCGCGGCCAAGGCCGGCATCGCGGCGCTGACCCAGGTCCATGCCCAGGAACTCGCCAGCCTCGGCGTACGGGTGAACGCCATTGCGCCGTGCGCGCGCACGCGGATGGTCATGGCGTCGCCATCGGTCGACGTGCTGATGCCGCGTGGGCAGGGCTTCGATCGCCACGCGCCGGAGCATGTCTCGCCGCTGGTCGTCTATCTCGCCTCGCCGGCGTGCGTGTTCACCGGCCGGGTGTTCGGTGTCGAAGGCCCCGATGTCGCGCTCTACCAGCCGTGGAGCGCCGATACGCTGTTCACCAGCGCCGGCGGCTGGACGGCAGAGGCGCTCGCCGCGGAATTTGCCGCCATCGCGCCGCAAACCGCCATCCGCGCCTTCTACCCTGGCGGCCGCATCGACACCGCATCGCCGCCGAACCGCACGTTGAAGGCGCTCGCCGGACGATGAACCGGACGCGCTTTGCCGGCGTCCGCGATGCGCTCGAACGCGCCGAGGTCGCGACACCGGTTCGCGCCGCGGTGTTCGAGTTTTTGTTGTTCGGCTTCAAACAGGCCTGGGCCTGCCTGTTTGGTGCGCTGATGCTCGCGCTGCTGCTGGCGACGCATTTCTGGTATCCGGCCGATGCGACGCTGGCGCGCTATGACTTCGTCACTGTCGTCGCACTACTTATCCAGATCGGCATGCTCGCGCTCCGCCTTGAGACGCTGGAGGAGGCGCGCGTCATTCTCGCCTTCCACATCGTCGGCACGATCATGGAGGTGTTCAAGACCGCGATGGGTTCCTGGGCCTATCCGGAGCCGAGCCTGTTGCGGCTGGGCGGCGTGCCGCTGTTTTCGGGATTCATGTACGCCGCCGTCGGCAGTTACATCGCGCGGACGTGGCGGATATTTTCCTTTGGCTTTCGCGGCTATCCAACGCGCTGGCAGCCGCCGGCGCTGGCGGCGGCGATCTATGCCAATTTCTTCAGCCACCATTTTATCGCCGACCTGCGCTGGCTGCTGTTCGCCGCGACGGCGTGGATATTCCGCCGGACCTGGGTGGAATTCACGGTGTTTCGCCGCCGCCGCGCCATGCCACTTTTGCTCGGCTTCCTGCTTGTCGCACTGTTCATCTGGTTCGCCGAAAACATCGGCACCTTCACCCGCGCCTGGCGCTATCCTGGCCAGGAAAGCCTGTGGACGATGGTGCCGGTCGGCAAACTCGGCGCCTGGTACCTGTTGATGATCATATCGTTCGTGCTGGTATCGCTGCTACACGCGCCGCGCGCACGTATCGCGGTAACCACGCACTGAAAGCGGGGGCGGAACCAGCGTTCCGCCCCCGCCCATGCCAGTGCCCACTGGAATGGCGTTCAGGCCGAGACTTGCGCCAGTTTGCGGCGGCGTGTGGTCAGGCCGACGAGGCCGAAGCCCATGACCAGCATCGCCCAGCTCGCCGGTTCCGGCACCGCGGTGACGCGGACGATGAAGTCGTCATGGTTGTCGTCGATATTGTTAATCTGGTCATCGAAGCCCAGATACAGCACGTTCGACACATAGCTGCGGACATTGCCAGGAACAAAAATCCCGAACGAGTCCATACCGGGCGTCGAAACGATCGGCGATCCATTGCTGGTAAACGTAAAATCGGTGATCACGCCACCGGCGTAGTTGGCATAGCCGATCAGCACCGGACCCCAGGTCGGCTTGTTGTTTTCAGCATAGGGGCCGACACCGGCTGCCGAAAACGAGTCGATGAATCCGCTTTCGCTGCCCATATATTCGAACTTGAGCCGCGTGGCATTGCTCAACGTGATCGACGCGCCGACGGTCCGATAATCCGTCAGGCCCAAGGCGTTCAGGTCGGGCTTGAAGTCATTGTTTCCCGGGATCGCGAACTGCGTGCCCAAGCCCACGGTGAACGTCGTCGCCGCAGCCGCCGGGGCAGCCACTGCCAATGCGGCGCCCAACAATGCGCCTCCGATAATCTTTCGCATCTGATGCCTCCTGCCCTCAACGGAATCGGTTGATCCGCTGGCAACAAGATGCTGTCTTTGTTAACTTTTGTTCAATGATGCAGAAGGGTTAGTAACTAATCCGAAAGGGGTGAATCAGTACCACGCATCAGGATTATGATCGTTCGTTAGGGGGCTTGCCCCCTCTAATCTGGGCACTGGCGGTCACCGCGCGGCTCGGCTAGCCTGCTTGCATGTTCCTGAACTTTCTCGACGAGCTTCGTGCTGCCAAGATCCCCGCCTCGCTGAAGGAGCATCTGCTGCTGCTAGAAGCGCTGCAGGCCGATGTCATCGACTGGTCGATCACCGATTTCTACTATCTGGCGCGTGCGACCTATGTGAAGGACGAAGGCCTGCTCGATCGCTTCGACATGGTGTTTGCCAAGGTTTTCAAAGGTCTCGAGCCATCGATTGAGACCGGCACCGCCGAAATTCCCGAGGACTGGCTGCGCGCCGTCGCCGAGCTCAACCTGTCTGCCGAGGAAATGGCCGAACTCCAAAAGCTCGGCTGGGACAAGCTGATGGAGACGCTCAAGGAGCGGCTCGAGGAACAGAAAAAGCGCCACGAAGGCGGCAACAAATGGATCGGCACCGCGGGCAAGTCGCCGTTCGGGGCGCAGGGGTCACACCCCGAAGGCGTCCGCATCGGCCAGGACAAGGGCCGCAACCAGAAGGCGGTCAAGGTCTGGGACAAGCGCGAATTCAAGAACCTCGACAATTCGGTCGAGCTGGGCACCCGCAACATAAAGGTGGCGCTGCGTCGTCTGCGCCGCTTCGCCCGCGACGGCGCCGCTGACGAGCTTGATCTCGCCGAAACCATCTCGGGGACCGCCAAAAAGGCCTATCTCGATATCGTCATGCGGCCGGAACGGCACAATGCCGTCAAGCTGCTGCTGATGCTTGATGTCGGTGGCTCGATGGATCCGCATGTGAAGGTCTGCGAGGAGTTGTTTTCGGCGGCGCGATCGGAATTCAAGCATCTCGAATTCTTCTATTTCCACAATTGCCCGTATGAGGCGCTGTGGAAGGACAACAAGCGGCGCTGGTCCGAACGCACGCCGGTGATGGAGCTGCTCCACAAATTCCCGCATGATTACAAGCTGGTGTTCGTCGGCGACGCGTCGATGTCACCCTATGAGATCAACTATCCCGGCGGATCGGTCGAACATTGGAACGATGAAGCCGGCGATGTCTGGATGCAGCGGATGCTCGATGTCTATCATTCGGCGGCGTGGCTGAACCCGATCCCGGAAAAGAGCTGGGGGCACAGCCAGTCGATCCGGATGATCAAGACGATCATGGAAAACCGCATGTACCCGCTGTCGCTCGAAGGCCTCGACCGGGCGATGCGGGCGCTGACCCGCACTCACTGATAGCCGAAGGCGTCGACCCAGGGTTGCAGCACCGGCAGCACCGGCGCCATCTCGGCCTCGAAGCGCCGCCACTGGCCGCCGCCGTCGTACAGCCCCTGCCGAACCTGCCCGACGCTCGCGGTGCTGACATCGCGGCGGCGCGCGGTGTCGCCGAAATCGCGCAAGCCGGCCGACCAGGGCAGGCCGAGAAACGCGCACATGCGCTGCGTGACGCCGTCGAAATCGGCGACCAGTTCCTCATAACGCAGTTCGAGCACCGGATTGGGCAGCCGTGCCAGGCATTCGCGCTGCAGCCGCATCATTGTGTCGTAAAAGGCCGCGGTCCGGTCGAGCGTCATGAATTCGAGCGCCATCGGACTGGCGGCGAAATTCTGCCGGAAACAGCTGAGCACGACGTCGCGCGGGTCGCGGCGCATGACGATAATCGCCGCCGCGCCGAACAGCCGGCCGATCAGCGGCAGGTGCAGCGTTTTCATCGGGTCCATGTCGACGAACAGCCGCGCCGCCGGGTCGGCGCCGAAATCGGCAACACGTTGCCAATAGGCGGCACGCAGCGCGGCAAGCGCTTCGGCATCGGCAGCAGCCAGCGCCGCAAGCCCTTGCGCGGGCCGCAGAAAGGCGGCTTCGGCAGCTGCCAGCGTGGGCAGTTCCTCCAGCGCTTCGACACCCGGGATGCTGGCGAGGATGGTTTCGATCAACGTCGTGCCGGACCGCGGGAAACCCAGAAGGAAAGCGTGCCCCCGCGTCGCCGTGCCAGTCTCCATTGGCCATTGCCCTGCCCCGGCTTGTACCTGTTCCACCAGTCGTTGCGCCACTTGATACGGGCGTTCGGCATTGGCGAGATGCGGGAAGCGCGCCAGCAGATCGGCCTTTGCCGCCGCATAAGCATCGTGCGCCGCTGCCGGCCGGCCGAGTTTTGCCAGCCCATCCCCAAGCAGCGACGCGGCGGCGCTGCGGTTTTCGGCAGTCAGCTCCGGCGTGGCCAGCACCTGTTGCAGCCGTGCGGCGGCAGCTTCCGCCCCTCCTACCGCGATATCGCAGCGCGCGACGGCGCAATGTGCCACCGCGTTGGCGGGATCGATCGCCAGCGCCTTGCCGGCAAAATCACGCGCGACGGCCGTTTCGCCCCGGGTGGCCGCAATGGCCGCAACACCTGCAAAGGCCGGCGCCTGCTGCGGATCGAGCGCCGCTGCCTGGCGATAGCTTGCGTCCGCAAGCCGCAAGGAATTGCCCTGGTGCAGGGTAAAGCCGCGTTCGAGCCAGGCCGTCGCATAGTCCGGCGCGACCGCGATTGCCGCATCGAACGCCTGCAACGCCTCGCTGAAGCGCAGTTGACGCCGCAGCGCGAGGCCGAGCGTCGACAACAGGCCGGGATCATGCGGCGGCACGCCCAGTCCGGCGCGCACCAGCGCCTCAGCGGCCGCGGCATCGCCGGCATTGACCAATTGCCATGCGACGAGGTTTCGCACGAACGGATCATCGTCGCCCGCTGCCAGCGCCGCACGGGCCAGCGCAACGGCGGCCGCAACATCGCCGCGCGCAAGCGCAGCATCGATCGGATCGGCATCGACAGGCATGGCAAGGGTGATAGCCCAGCGTCACTGCCGTTGCGAGCGATACGCCGCGAACGGCAAGCGCCCTCCGCAGCGATAACTGTGCGACCGGCGTGCCGGCGTTACGGCTTGCTGTCCGACCCCTTTGCCGCCAGCTGCGCACCATCGGCGCTAGCGAGGAACTTCGCCTGTTCCCCGACATAAGCGCGCACCGCCTCGATCTCGGCCGGCGAGAACCATTTGGCAAAGCTGACCATGCCGCGGTCCTTCAAGATGCCGCCATGCACTACCGCCGCCCACGTCTGGCTGTCGGACAGCGCGCCTGACCGCCGCAGATCGGGGACCAGCCCGCTCGATCGTGCACCGGCGCCGTGGCACAGGCCGCAATTGCCTTCAAAGATATCACCGCCTTGGGCAATCTGCTGCGGGGTGAACTTGTCGGTGGGCGGGTTCGCCGGCGCCAGCGCCGGCGCGTCATAGGCCGGCAACTTGCCCGTCGCGCCCAGCTTGAACACCAGCAGGCGGCCGTTGGGCTGGATGCGCTGCGGCCCGTCGACATAGCCGGTCGACAGCGGATAGGCGCCGCCATAGCCCGCCGACACCGCAACATATTGCGTGCCGTTGACCGTATAGCTGACCGGCCCGGCCATCACGCCGGTCTGCGCGTCGAAGCTCCATAGCGTCTTGCCGCTGGTCGCGTCGAACGCCTGGAACCGCCCCTTGGCATTGCCCTGGAACACCAGGTTGCCAGCCGTCGCCAGCGCACCGCCGTTCCACGGGCCATCATACTGGACGCGCCAGACTTCCTTTTGCTTGACCGGGTCCCAGGCGAGCAACTGGCCCTTCAATATGGCGCGGGTGGCGCGAGTGGCGGCCGCGCTGTTCGGCGGGGCATTGAGCGCGGCGACGACGGCGATGTTCCACGCGCCCTGCTTGTGCTTGTACCCTGCGTCGTTCTGATAGGCGAAGGGCACTTCCTGCGCCGGCAGATAGACAAGGCCGGTCTTGGGGCTGAACGCCATCGGGTGCCAGTTGTGCGCGCCGAGAGCCGACGGGCTGACCAGCGCGGTGCCGGTGCGATAGCGCGCTTCGGGCACCTCGATCGGGCGCCCGGTGGCCATGTCGACACCCGTGGTCCACGTTTGCGGCACGAAGCCCTTGGCGCTGATCAACTTGCCGGTTTCACGGTCGATGACGTAGAAAAAGCCGTTCTTGGGCGCCTGCATCAGCACCTTGCGCGGTTTCCCGTCGATATTGAGCGTCGCCAGCATGATCGGCTGGGTCTGGGTGAAATCCCAGGTTTCGCCGGGCGTCCCCTGATAATGCCACAGATATTTGCCGGTATCGGGGTTGAGCGCCACGACTGACGACAGGAACAAATTGTCGCCCTTGCCTTCGGACCGAACCTGGTGGTTCCAGGGGGACCCGTTGCCGACACCGATGTACAGGTGATCGAGCTCGGCGTCATAAACGATGGCATCCCAGACGGTGCCGCCGCCACCCGCTGCCCAGTATTTGCCCGACCAGCTGTCACCGGCCCTGGCTTTCAATGCCTCGTCCGACGCCTCGCCATCGGGCCCCTTCGCCGGGTCGCCGGGGATGGTGTAGAAGCGCCAGGCCTTCTTGCCCGTCACGGCGTCATAGGCGGTGACATAGCCGCGCACGCCGAGTTCGGCGCCGCCATTGCCGATCAGGACCTTGCCCTTCACGACGCGCGGCGCGCCGGTAATCGTATAGGGCTGTTTCTGGTCGAAGGTGACTACCGACCATTTCACCTTGCCGGTGGCGGCATCGAGCGCGATCAGCCGGCCATCGAGCGCGCCGAGAAAGATCATCCCGCCCCACGCCGCCACACCGCGGTTGACGACGTCGCAACACGCCGAATGGCCGCGATCCTTCGACACTTCGGGGTCGTACGACCATTTCACCGCGCCGGTGGCGGCATCGAGCGCGACGACCTTTGACCACGCGCTGGTCGTGTACATGGTGCCATCAACGACCAGCGGCGTCGCCTCCTGGCCGCGATTATTGTCGAAATCATGCGACCAGGCGAGGCCGAGCGTGCCGACATTGCCGGCGTTGATCTGTTCGAGATTGGCATAACGCTGCTCGGCATAGGTGCCGCCGTGCGTCATCCAGTTGCCGGGTTCGGACGCGGCATTGACGAGGCGCTGGGCATCGATGCTGGCGGCGCGCGTCGGCATCGCCGCGTCGCCCTGCCCCATCGGCACCAGCCACATCGCGCTTGCCAAAGCCAGCACGCTGGCGCCCGCAACAATCCGCATATCCTGTCCCCATCGCTTTTCTTGTTGGCAGCGAGCCTATCAATCTTCATCGCATGTGCAAGCAAACGAAAGTCGCAGGCCCCGCCTGTGGCAACAGGCCAGGAGCGCCCGCCATGACCACCGCCTTTTCCGCCCGCGCCGCCCGGTTTCGCGCGCTGCATACCGGCCCCGCGCTGCTGCGCCTTGCCAACGCCTGGGATGTCGGGTCGGCGCGGCTGATCGAAAGCCTGGGGGCGCCGGCGATCGCCACAACCAGCGCCGGCGTTGCCTGGTCGCTGGGCTTTCCCGATGGCGACGCATTGCCGCTTTTCCAGCACCTGAACGTCGTCAAGGCCATCGCCGCAGCCGTGAAACTGCCGGTCACTGCCGATATCGAAGGCGGCTATTCGGACGATCCCAAGGAGGTCGGTGCCGCCGCGGGGCGCTTCGTCGCCGCCGGCGCGGTCGGCATCAACATCGAGGATGGCGCCGGCACGCCCGAGCATCTCGCCGCCAAGATCAAGGCCGCAAGGCGCCCAGACCTGTTCATCAATGCCCGCTGCGACGTCTGGCTGCGCGCGCTGGCCCCCGGTGACGAGCACGCCGAAACGATGCGCCGGGCCGCGCTTTACGCTGCCGCGGGTGCCGACTGCATCTTCGTGCCCGGCGTCACCGATCGCGACGCCATCGCCCGTCTCGCCACCGACATCGGGGCGCAGCTTGGCCTGCCGCTCAACGTGCTGGCGCGCGACGGCCTGCCCGATGTGGCAACGCTCGAAGCCATCGGTGTCCGCCGCCTGAGTGCCGGATCGGGCATTACCCAGGCGGTTTACGGCCTGACTCGCACGCTGGCGCAGGACTTCCTGACCGGCGATGCCAGCCATGTCGCCGCCGGCATGCCCTATGGGGAAATCAACTCGCTGATGGGATGACCGGCACCGGCAGGCTGTTGATCCAGGCGTTGAAGGCGATCACCACCCCGGCGACGATCATCAACGCCGCCTTGGTGCGGTTGCCGCCGGGCTGGCGGACCAGCCAGAAACCGGTGACGATCAGCGCCAGCGCCGCGGCAACCGACAGGCCAAGGATGATCTGCGGGGCTTCGTTCATCGCGTCAGCTGCCCGGCAACAAAAGCCCCCGCCGTGGCAATGGCGGTCCGCGCCGCCCCGAGCATCGGGTGGAAGAAGTGAAACACGTGAATCATCGCCGGCACGATCTCGAGCCGCACCGCGACCTGAGCATGCCCGGCCGCCGCAGCGAGCCTGATGGCATCATCGAGCAGCGTTTCCTCGCTGCCGACCTGGATCAGCAGCGGCGGCAGCCCCGTGAGGTCGCCATATAGCGGCGCGGCGAGAGGCGCACGCGGGTCACCGCCATTCAGGTACATCGCCGCCATGTCGGCCAGCTCCTGGCGCTGCACCATCGGATCGCTCGCCGCCTTGCTGTCCATCGATCCGCCCAAGGCCTCCATGTCGACCCACGGCGAGATCGGCACGGCGCACGCCGGCATTGCCAATCCGGTGGCCTTGATCGCCAGCAGCAGCGCCATGGTCAGCCCGCCACCGGCGCTGTCGCCGGCGATGGCGATGCGTTCGGCGGCGATGCCCTGCCCCAGCAGCCAGCGATAGCCGGCGAGGGCATCGTCGACCGCGGCGGGATACGGCGCTTCGGGCGCCAGCCGGTAGTCGAGCGACAGCGCCGCGATGCCTGCGGCCCGGCCAAGCTCGCTGGCGAGATGGCGGTGGCTGGCGATCGAGCCGATGACATAGCCGCCGCCGTGGAGATACAGCAGCGCCGCGTCCGTTGCGGCGCCCGGCGTTACCGTCCATTCCGCCGGCACACCACCGGCATCGACCGGGGTGATGGTCACATCCACCGCCGTCGGGAAGATGCCGCCGATGGCATCATAACCGGCGCGCATGGCTGCGATGTCGCTACCCGCCGGCATGGCTGCCAGCATGGCACGAACGCCGTCGATCTCGCTGTGGCTCATGGTGTTACTCCTGCAGGGTCTGGCGGACGGCGCGGGCCCAGGCGGCGCGGCGTCCGGCGCGCGCCGGCTGGTCGATGACGGGCATGAAGCTGCGGTCGGGTGCCGACATGGCCGCAGCGGCTTCGGCGAGACTGGCCCAGATGCCGGCGCCGACACCGGCGAGCATCGCCGCCCCCAGCGCCGTGGTTTCGATGACCCGCGGCCGTTCCACCGCGATCCCCAGGCTGTTGGCGAGATCCTGGCACAGCCAGTCATTGGCGACCATGCCGCCATCGACGCGCAGCTTTGCCGCTGCCACGCCATCGGCGGCGAGGGCATCGACAAGATCGGCGGTCTGCTGGCCCATCGCCTCCAGCGTCGCGCGGACGATGTGCGCACGCGTCGTGCCACCCGAAAGCCCGGTCAGCGTGCCCCGCGCTGCAGGCTGCCAGTGCGGCGCCCCCATGCCCGCGAGCGCCGGCACGAACACCACGCCGCCGCTGTCGGCTACGCTTTGCGCCAGCGCCTCGGTCTCGGCGCTGTCGGCGATGATGCCGAGCCCGTCGCGCAGCCATTGCACCGCGGCGCCGGCCGTGAAGATCGCGCCTTCCAGCGCATAGGCCGCCACGCCGTCCAATCGCCAGGCGACGGTCGACAGCAGCCGGTGGGTCGAAACCGGCGGCACCGGCCCGGCATGGGCGAGCAGGAAGCAGCCGGTGCCATAGGTCGCCTTCAGCTGGCCGGGGCTGAGGCAGGCCTGGCCGATGGCTGCCGCCTGCTGGTCGCCGGCGCTGCCGGTGATCGGCGTTTCGCCGCCCAATAGCGCGGTCGTCGCCAGCGCCCCGGCGCAATCGACGATGGCCGGCAGGATTGTCGGCGGTACGCCGAACAAGGCGCACAACCCGGTGTCCCATTGGCACGTCCCCAAGTCCATCAGCAGCGTCCGCGACGCATTGGTGGCATCGGTGACGTGGCGCGCCCCGGCCGACAGCTTCCAGATCAGCCAGCTTTCGACCGTTCCGACCAGCAGCCGCCCCGCCGCGGCCGCCGCCGCCACCTGCGGCCAATTGTCCAGCGCCCAACGGATCTTGGTGCCCGAGAAATAGGGATCGAGCAGCAATCCGGTCTGCGCCTGTATTGCCGGTTCATGCCCGGCCGCCTTCAGCGCCGCGCAGGTATCGGCGGTGCGGCGATCCTGCCAGACGATGGCGGGTGCCAGCGGCTCGCCGCTCGCCTTGTCCCAGAACACGATGGTTTCGCGCTGGTTGGTGATCCCGATCGCCCTGATCCGCGGTGCGCCGACGGTGTCTGAAACCTCGATCAGGCAGTCGCGGCTCAGCCGCCAGATCTCGGCCGCGTCATGCTCGACCCAGCCCGACTGCGGGTAATGCTGGGTGATCGGCCGGCCGCAGCTGGCGACGATCTGCCCCGCGGTATCGAACGCGATGGCCCGGGTCGAGGTGGTGCCGGCATCGAGCACGAGGATCAGATCAGCTGTCATGCCGCCTTCCCTAAACCGCGTGGCACGACTAGTTAACCCCCCGTATCATGCACGATCCCGCCGATCCCGCCTGTATTCATGACCTGCTGATCATCGGCGGCGGTATCAATGGTGCCGGAATCGCACGCGACGCAGCGGGCCGCGGCCTGTCGGTGGCGCTGGTCGAGGCCGGCGACATCGGCGGCGCCACGTCGAGCGCCTCGACAAAGCTGATCCACGGCGGGCTGCGCTATCTCGAATTCTACGCCTTCGGGCTGGTCCGGAAGGCGCTCGCCGAACGCGAGGTGCTGCTCGACATCGCCCCGCACATCAGTTGGCCGCAAAGTTTCGTGCTGCCGCAAACCGGCCAGCGCCCCGAATGGCTGCTGCGCATCGGGCTGTGGCTGTATGACAATCTGGCGCGCCGCCACATGGTGCCGGGATCGACCCGTATCGATTTGCGCCAGGATCGCGCCGGGCGAGCGCTCGATGCCAAATTCCACACCGCGTTCCGCTATTGGGATGGCTGGATCGACGATGCGCGGCTGGTCGTCGCCAATCTGCAAGACGCCGCTGCGAAAGGCGCGCTGGTGCTGCCGCGCACGCGGGTCGTGCGCGCCGAATTCGATGGCACGCTGTGGCAGGTGGCGCTCGGCGACGGTCGAACCTTGCAGGCGCGCCGCATCGTCAACGCCGCCGGCCCCTGGGCGTGCGACGTGGCGCGGACCGTGCTCGGCCGCAACGACGCGCCGGCGCTGCGGCTGGTCCAGGGCTCGCACATCGTCACGCGCCGCGTCCACCTCGGCCGCGACGCCTTCATGCTGCAGCAGCCCGACGGCCGCATCATTTTCGTCATTCCCTATGAGCGCGATTTCTCGCTGATCGGCACCACCGAGCGCGATATCGACGCCCCCGAGGCGGCGCAGATCACCGCCAGCGAGACCGACTATCTGCTCGATGCCGCCAATCGCTATCTGGCACGGCCGCTCACCCACGACGATGTCGTCCACAGTTTCGCCGGCGTGCGGCCGCTGATCCTCGAACCCGGCAAGGGTGATCGCGAGACGACCCGCGACTATCGCCTCGTCGAGCACGACGGCATACCGGCAATGACTGTCGTCGGCGGCAAGATCACCACCTATCGCGTGCTTGCCGAAGACGTGATGGAGCGCATCGCGCCCAAATCAAAGCCGTGGACACACAGCGCACCGCTGCCCGGCGGGGATGTCGAGCGCTTGCCCGGCGAAACCGGCCAAGACGCCTTCAAGCGCTGGCTCGTCAACCTCGTCGCGCGCCAGGAGAATTACGACCCGCGGCTGGTCAAGCGGCTGGCAATAACGCTGGGCACGGCCGCCGAAGCTTTGCTTGAATCCGGGCTGGGCGCCAATATCGGCGGTCTGTTCGAGGCCGAGCTGCAGCATTATGTCGACAAGGAATGGGCGACGACCGCCGACGACGTGCTGTGGCGGCGGACCAAGATGGGGCTGCACATCGGCAGTGCCGGCCGCGCCGAAGTGGCGCGCTGGTTCGGCGAGGCAACACGGCCGGTGGCCGACGATGCACCGGTGACGCACCGGTTTGCGACCCCCGGGGCGTAGAATCGCGCCTAGCCGGCTTCGGCCAGGCACGCGGCGAATACCCCAGCCTCGACATTGCCGCCCGACAGGATGATCAGCACCGTCCTGCCGGCGAGATCGAGCCGCCCGGCGAGCGCCGCCGCCAATGCCACCGACCCGCCGGGTTCGACGACAAGCTTCAGTTCCCGAAACGCAAAGGCGACGGCGCGGGCGACTTCGGCCTCGCTGACGACATGGCCGGTGGCGCCGTTGGCGCGCAGCGTGTCGAAGGTCAGCTCCGCCATGCGCAGCGTCTGCAGCGCGTCGCAGCGCGTTGGCTGCGGATCGGCGACCGGCACGATCGCGCCGCCGGCTAGGCTGCGGTTGACGTCGTCCCAATGCTCGGGCTCGACGGCAATGACTGGCAGCCGCGAGCCGACGCTGAAGCCGCTCGCGAGCCCGCCGCCACCGCAACAGACGATGGCGAGATCTGCGGTGAGGCCGAGTGCCGCGAGATCGGCGGCCGCCTCCAGCCCCGCGGTGCCCTGGCCGGCGATGACGTGGCGATCGTTGAACGGCGGCACGACGACGGCGCCGCGCTGTGCCGCAATGGCGCCAGCGATGGCATCGCGATCCTCGGTCAGCCGGTCATAGAACACCACTTCGGCGCCATGGCCGCGGGTGCGCTCGACCTTGATCGGTGGCGCGTCGCTCGGCATCACGATCACCGCCGGCATGGCCAGCAGCTTCGCCGCCAGCGCGACCCCTTGCGCATGGTTGCCCGACGAGAAGGCGACGACCCCGGCGCCGCGCTGTTCGGCGGGAATCGCCGCCAGCCGGTTGTAGGCGCCGCGGAACTTGAACGACCCCGTGCGCTGCAGATTCTCGGGTTTCAGGAAGATGCGCGCGCCGGTGACGGCATCGAGCGTATCGTTGCGCACCAGCGGGGTTCGGACCGCGACACCGGCGATACGCCCGGCGGCTGTCACAACTTCGTCATATTGCACGGGGGAAGTCATTGAAATATGGCCCTTTCCGGTTTCGCGAAGTCTACAGACAAGCCGTTGAAAGGCCAACGGAAAACCAGTATTTTCGCTGTAACAAAAAACTTCTTTACACAGCGGGTCGTCGACCCTAGATACGCCCTCCGCTGCCCCATGGGACTTCCACCGCAAGGCAGCTTTGGTGGTTGCGCAAGTGACCACGCTTTGCCCACCCGGAGGTCCCTTGAATTGCACGAAAACCATAACGCGCTGGGGGTAGCGCTCGGCCAAAAGCCGACACAACCCGTCACTCTCGTCCGGCCCCACGCTGCGCATCGCGCTGCCCGCTACTTCCTTGAGAAGTTTCCGGGTACGGCGATGTATGCCGTCAAGGCCAACCCGTCGCCGGATCTGATCCGCGCGCTGTGGGACGCTGGCATTACCCATTTCGACGTCGCGTCGATCGCAGAGGTGCGCCTGGTGCGCGGCCTGCTGCCGCACGCCACCCTGTGCTTCATGCACCCGGTCAAGGGCCAGGAAGCCATTGCCGAGGCGTACAAGGTCCATGGCGTCCGCACCTTCAGCCTCGATTCGTTGACCGAACTGCAGAAGATCGTCGATGCGACTGATGGCGCTACCGACCTGACGCTGTGCGTCCGGCTGCGTGTCTCGTCGTCGCATAGCAAGCTCAGCCTTGCGTCGAAGTTCGGCATTGCTGCCGATGAAGCCGCGCCGCTGCTGATGGCCACCCGCCAGGTCGCCGATGCATTGGGCATCTGCTTCCACGTCGGTTCGCAGGCGATGAGCCCGCAGGCCTATGCCGAAGCGCTGGCGCAGGTCCGCGTTGCCATTGTCGCCGCCGGCGTCACCGTCGATGTCGTCGATGTCGGTGGCGGCTTCCCGTCGATCTACCCGGGCATGGAGCCGTCGGCGCTCGATGGCTATTTCGAGGTCATCCACCGCGCCTATGAATCGCTGCCGATCAGCTATTCGGCCGAATTGTGGTGCGAGCCTGGCCGGGCGCTGTCGGCGGAATATGCCAGCGTGCTGGTGCGTGTCGAAGCGCGCAAGGATGATGTGCTCTACATCAACGACGGCGCCTATGGCTCGTTATTCGATGCGGCGCATGTTGCCTGGCGCTTCCCGGTGGCGCTGGTCCGCGAAACGCCGTCGCGCTCCAAGTCGATGGGCTTCAGTTTCTACGGGCCGACGTGCGACGACATGGATTTCATGCACGGGCCGTTCGACCTGCCCGCCGATATCCAGGCCGGCGACTATATCGAAGTCGGCATGCTCGGTGCCTATGGCTCGGCTATGCGCACCGGTTTCAACGGCTTCACCGCCGGTGCGACGGTGATTGCCCGTGATGAACCGATGGACACCGCGTACGACGTCACCGAAGTGTCGCCGTCGAAGGTTATCAGCATCCGCTAATCCCCTGCCCCGGTCGCAAACCGGGGCAGTCTCTACCCGCTCGGCGCCGGAATGATCCGGCCGCGGGCGACGCTGTTGTCAGCGTCGTGCCAGTGAAACGCCACTGGAGGCACATCAATGTCCGAACCCATCAACCAGCAGCGCAAGGCTGAACTGCTGTCCAAGGTTGTCGAGCATATCGACATCCGCAGCTTCGACGCGCGCCCGATCATCGACGGCATGGCGAACATGAGCTTCACCTCGCGTGATCTCGCCCGCGCCACCGCCATCTACAACCAGATGCTGGCGGACCCCGACTGTACGATCTTCCTCGTCATTGCCGGCTCGACCAGCGCCGGCGGCTGCATGGATCTTTACGCCGAACTGCTGCGCAACAACATGATCGACGGCATCGTCGCCACCGGCGCGAGCATCGTCGACATGGATTTCTTCGAAGGGCTTGGCCACAAGCATTACCAGGCGCTCGAAGTGCCCGACGACGACACGCTGCGCTCGCTGCTGATCGATCGCATCTACGACACCTATATTGACGAGGAGCAGCTGCAGGATTGCGACCACACGATCCTCGAGATCGCCAACAGCCTGGAACCCAAGGCCTATTCGAGCCGTGCCTTCATCCGCGAGATGGGCAAGTACCTCGTCGAGCACGGCAAGAAGGACAACAGCCTCGTCAAGCTGGCGTACGAGCATGACGTGCCCATCTTCTGCCCGGCGTTCGTCGATTCAAGCGCCGGTTTTGGCTTGGTCAAGCACCAGGTCGACCGCGCCAAGGAAGGCAAGCCGTACATGGTGCTCGACGCCATCGCCGACTTCCGCGAGCTGACCGACATCAAGATCAAGGCCGGCACCACGGGCTTGCTGATGATCGGCGGCGGCGTGCCCAAGAACTTCATCCAGGACACCGTCGTCTGCGCCGAAATCCTCGGCCATGACGACGTCCAGGTCCACAAATACGCCGTCCAGATCACCGTCGCCGATGTCCGCGACGGCGCCTGCTCGTCGTCGACGCTGCAGGAGGCCGCGAGCTGGGGCAAGGTCAACACCGGCATCGAGCAGATGGTGTTTGCCGAAGCCGGCTCGGTGATGCCGCTGCTCGCCAGCGACGCCTATCATCGCGGCCACTGGAAGGACCGCGCCAAGCGCGCGTGGGGGAAGATGTTCGCCTGATCGTTTGACTCCCAACCCCTAGAAGCAGACCCTCCGTGGCAACACGGGGGGTCTTTTCACATGCACAGTCCAATTCTCGGGCCTGTTGTCGCGCTGGTCGGCTGGACGCTCGTGATGCTCGTCTGGGCCATCGCCGTCCGTATCCCCGAGTTCGGCAAGGCCGGCATCGACATCAACACCGTCCGTGGCAGCAAACCCGGCGGGCTCGACGGTGTGGTGGCCGATGCGGCGCAGTGGAAAATGCACAATTACATCCATTTGACCGAGCAACCGGTGCTGTTTTACGCCATTTGCGGCGTGCTGGCGCTGACCGGGACTGGCGGCGGCCTCAACGCGATGCTCGCCTGGGGCTATGTCGGGCTGCGCATCGTCCACAGCCTGATCCAGGCGACGACCAACGTCATCAAGTTCCGCTTTGCCGTGTTCGCGTTGAGCACGATCCTGCTGCTGATGCTGACGGTCCATGCTGGCATGGCGGTGGTCGGCTGGCACATGCACTGACGCTGCCGGTCAGCAGTTTTCATACTTCCAGTGAAGTTTCCGGCCGGCAGCGGCCTGTTCGACCGTCGTTGCGATGCGCTTGGCGCGGGTTGCGGGTTGCTTGGCGCTCTCCACCCACTCGACATATTCGCGCCGGGCGCCGGGGGGAAAGCCGGCAAAGGCGATTTCGGCGGTTGGCACGTCGCCAAGCGCTGCGGCAAGGTCTTCGGGAACGATGGCCTCGGTCTTGGGTTTGGCCGGCGGGCGCGGTCGCGACGGCCGACCGTCGTGTGCCAGTGCAGCCGCCGTCTGCAGCCTTTCGATCAGCACGGCCGCGTCGGGCAGGTCACAAACGCCGGCGAGCTTGCCGAACTGGCCCATGCCGTCGCCCGTCGCCATCGAAGTGCCGTCGAAGATGCCAAGCCCGGCATGGGCCTTGAAGGCGGCCATCATCGCGAGGTCACGACCTTCCAGCTGAAAGAATGGCATGCCCCATTTCACTGTTTCGGTCGCCGCTGGCTGTGCCACGTGCACCAGTCTTCGGACATGGGCAAGGATGGGCCGGGCAAAGGGCGCCGCCTTGTCGATATAGGCGGTGATACGCGGGTCCTGCGGCATAGGGGCATCCTCTCGAAGCCGGATACAATGGCGTTTGCCCGCGGAAAGCAAGCCTAGCGGCGGAACTCGGCAACCAGTTCGACGTGCGTCGACCAGCGGAATTGCGCCACCGGCCACAGCCGCGTCAGCCGATAGCCGCCTTTCACCAAAGTCTCCGCATCGCGGGCGAAGGTGCTGGGATTGCACGATACCGCCACGACGGTGTCGGCGGTCGAAGCCGCCAGCATCGCGGCCTGTGACTGTGCGCCCGATCGCGGCGGATCGAATACGACGGCGTCGAAATCGGCCAGCTCGGCTACCGTTAATGGGCGGCGGAACAGGTCGCGATGCGCGGTCGTCACTGCCCGCCCATGCGCCCGCGCTGCCGCGCCAAGCGCCAGCACCGCCGGCCCCGCCGCATCCGCAGCGAGCACGCGTGCCGTTTTCGACAATGGCAACGCAAACGTTCCAAGGCCGCAAAACAAATCGGCGATGCGGCGGGCGCCACCGACCGCTTCGGCAACCGCTGCCACCAGCGCCGCCTCGCCGTCGCGCGTCGCCTGCAGGAACGGCGCCGGCGGCAGCGCCACCGGCACACCGCCCATCGCCAGCAGCGGCAGCCGCGCTTCGACCAGCGTTTCGACACCATGCGCGCCTTCGGTCGACAGCCGCGCCAGGTCGTGTTGCGCCGCAAAATCGGTCAGCCGCTCGATCTGGTCGAGCCGTTCGGCAGTGACATTGGCGAGCAGCACGTCGATGCCGGTGTCGCTGGCGGTCAGCGTGACGCCGGCACCCTGCCCGTCGGCGATTGCCGCCTTCAGCAATTGGCGCAGCGGCGCGATGAGGGCGAAGAGTTCGGGTGCAAGTATCTCGCATTGCACGATATCGACGATGCGGTGGCTGCCCTCGGCATTGAAGCCGAGCACCAGCTTGCCACCGCGCTTGACCGCGCGCAGCGATGCCCGCCGGCGGCTTTTCGGCGGTGACAGCGCCACCGGTGCCAGCCATTCAGGCACCACCCCGGCATGGCCGAGCGCGCGGACGATGCGGTCGCTGACAAAGGCAGCATAGTCGGCATCGGTGATGTGCTGGAGCTGGCAGCCGCCGCAATCGGGGAAATGCCGGCATGGCGGCGTGGCATGCGCCGGGCCAGGCAGGATCGTCACCGCGTCGCCGTCGAACCGCACCGTGTCGCCCACGGCTGCCCCCAGCACGAAACGGCCATCGGCGGTGACGCCATCGCCGCGCGCCGCCAGGCGCACGATGGGGACGGCTTCGCTCACAGCGCGGCCAGCACGGCGGGCAGCAGGCCCGCGATATCGTCGGCGATCAGCCCGGCACCGCCGCGGATCCCGGCATCGCCATGCAACCACGCCGCCGCCTGCGCCGCGTCGAACGGCGCCATGCCGCCGGCCAGCAACGCCGCGATGATCCCGGTCAGGACGTCGCCCGATCCGGCGGTGGCCAGCCACGGTGAGGCGTGGCTGTTGATCGCCACCCGACCATCGGGTGCCGCGATGATGGTTTCGGCGCCCTTCAGCAAAACGACCGCATTCGCAGTGCGGGCGGCGGCCTGCACGGCGGCGATGCGGTCGTCACCAATCGCTCCGAACAGCCGGACGAATTCGCCGTCATGCGGCGTCAGTACCAGCGGAGCGCGCGCGGCCGCGAACAGCGCCGCCCGGCCCGACGGCCCAAAGCCCAGCCCTAGCGCGCCGGCATCGGCAACCACCGCCGCCTCACCGGCCAGCACGCGCACCAGCCAGTCGCGGCTGCGCTGGCTGTCGGTCAGCCCCGGCCCGATGGCGATTGCCTGCGTGCGCGGATCGGCGAGCAGCGCCACGCCGTCGCCATCGCTGCGTCGCATGATGGCGTCGGCGGGCAAATCGGTGCCGGCGCCGACCAAAGTCACCAGCCCCGCCCCGCTGCGCAGCGCTGCCAGCGCCGTCAACTGAGCCGCGCCACCCCGCGCCGCGTCGCCCTCGATCACCAGCACCGATCCGCGGCGGTATTTGTGGGTGTCAGCGGGCAGCGGCATTGCCCGTGGCGCCGCCACCAACGTTGCGGCAGCGGTCAGCGCCAGGCCGATATCGGCCACCACCACCCTCCCCGCCAGCGCGCGCCCGGCGCCGAGGACATGGCCGCGCTTCATCGCGGCAAAGGTGACGGTCAGGTCGGCGGCAAGCGGCCGGCCCAACGCGGCCCCCGTGTCTGCATCGATACCACTGGCGATATCGATCGCCACGGCGGTCGCGCCGGCGCCACGCAAGCGGTCGAGCGCCGCCTGCACGTCGCCACCCAGCGGCCGCACCAGCCCGGTGCCGAACAGCGCGTCGATGATCAGCGGTGCGGGCGCTGCGCTCGCCAAAGGCTCCACCGGCCCGGCCCAGCGCGCCGCCATCGTTGCCGCCGGCTCACCCTGCGCCGGGCCGCTCGCCGCCACCCGCACCGCCACGCCGGCCGCCTGCAGTGCCAGCGCGACGCCATAGCCGTCGCCGCCATTGTTGCCCGGGCCGCACAGCACCAGCGCGCTGCGGCCGGGGGCAAAGCGCCGGATGGCGAGCGCCGCCGCTGCCGCCGCGCGCTCCATCAGCACCAGCGCCGGGGTGCAGGCCGCGATCGCCGCCGCCTCCGCCGCGCGCATCTCGACCGCTGTCAGCAAAGGCAGGCCGGGCGGCAGTGTCAGCATGATGGACTTGTCTTCATCGCGGTGCCGTGTATCAAGCCGCGCAGATGCTGGCGCGTACCAAATTGCTGTTGCTGGCCCTTTCGGGGCTCGCTGCCTGTGCGCCATCGCCGCTTTATACCGGCGGCAACAGCTATTCGAGTACCGCCGAGATCCCGCGTGATGCGCGTGGGGAGCCGCTGTGGAGCGCGATTCGCCAGGCGCCGCCGTTGCCGCCGGTCCAGCCCTATCCGGTCGGCCAGGGCATTCCGATCCTGCCGCCGCCCGGCGTCACGCCGATTCTGCCGCCACCGCAATAGCGGCCGCGGCTCAGATATCGGCAAACATGTGCGTTTCGGCGCGCGCACCCGGGTGGGTGACGGCGCCGGTCCGCGCCGGGCCGACATTCTGGCCAAAGCGCCAGATCGCACCCGATTGATAGTCATGCTGGCGCGGTTTCCATTGCGCCCGGCGCGCCGCCAGCACATCCGCCGCTACATCGAGGTCGATCGTGCCGGCTGCGGCATCGATGCTGATCAGATCACCGTCCTCGACCAGCGCGATCGGCCCGCCCTCGGCGGCTTCGGGCCCGACATGGCCGATGCAAAAGCCGCGCGTGCCGCCCGAAAAGCGGCCATCGGTGATCAAAGCGACATGCTCGCCAAGGCCCTGGCCATAAAGCGCCGCGGTGGTGGAGAGCATCTCGCGCATCCCCGGGCCGCCCTTGGGCCCTTCATAGCGGATGACGATGACGCTGCCCTTTTTGATCTGGCGCGCATCGACCGCGGCAAAGCAGTCCTCTTCGCAATCAAACACCTGCGCCGGTCCGGTGAATTGCAACCGCGCCATGCCGGCGACCTTGACGATGGCGCCATCGGGCGCCAGCGAGCCCTTCAGCCCGACCACGCCGCCGGTCGGCGACAGCGGCGCGCTGACCGGATAGATGACCTTTTGATCCGGATTCCAGGTAATCTCGTCGATGTTCTCGGCGAGCGTCTTGCCCGACACCGTCATGCAGTCGCCGTGGAGGAAGCCGGCGTCGAACAACTGCTTCATCACCATATAGACGCCACCGGCATCGTACATGTCCTTGGCGACATAGCGGCCACCCGGCTTCAGATCGGCGATGTACGGCGTCGTCTTGAAGATCTCGGCGACG
>JANOCM010000196.1:0-3078 GCA_031412175.1 Alphaproteobacteria bacterium | reverse complement strand
GTCCGCACCATCGGCGCGCGCTACCCCTATGACGATTTCGAACACAAGGAGGTGACGCTGCGCGGCGACCATGAACGCATCGGCGGCGAATTGCGCGCCGAACTGATGGCGCGGCTGACCGTCGCCGGCATCACCGTCGACGAATGCGGCTTCACCCACCTCGCCTACGCCCCCGAAATCGCCGGGGCGATGCTGCGGCGCCAGCAGGCCGCCGCGGTGGTCGCGGCGCGCGAAACGCTGGTCGCCGGCGCGGTGGGCATGGTCGAAATGGCGCTGGCGATGCTGAGCGAGAAAAAGGTCGTCGAACTTGACGACGAACGCCGCGCCGCGATGGTATCGAACCTGATGGTCGTGCTGTGCGGCGAACGCGACACCCAGCCCGTGCTCAATACCGGCTCGCTCTACCAATAGGCCGTGACCGCGCGCAAACCCTTTGCCCTGCGCCTCGACCCGGTGCTGCACGACGCCATCGAACGTGCCGCCGCCACCGACCTGCGCAGCATCAACGCCGAGATCGAGGTGCTGCTGCGCGAGGCGCTGGCGCGGCGCGGCGTCAAGGTGGCGATCAGCGCCATGCCGAAGCGCGGCCGCCCCAAGGCGTGAGTGTGCCAACAGGTCGTCGTGATTTCGCCACGCCCGGCGTGACATGGAACCGCAGACAGTTGACGCGCGTTAACATTTCAAGACTATCGAAAGGCAATGCCTCAGGTCTGCCGCGCCTCACTTTACAGGGGGGTCAGGCGGCAATTTGATCTCAGGCAACGGCGACGGCACGGTCCAGCAGGGCCGTGACCGTCGCCGTATCTTGCGGAAACCCCGCCGCCACCCATAGCCGTTCGAACGCCGCCAGCCGCTGCGCCACCGCCGGGCCGGGTGCCAATCCGCGTGCCAGCAAGTCACGGCCACCGACCGGGAGGCGCGGCCGCTGCCATGCCATGACCGCCGCCACATCGGCGCCGGAATGCCCCGCGATCAGCAGCCGATCGACCACCGCCTCCGCACCGTGTTGCCACGCCGCCGCCAGCACATCGCCACCATCATGCGGCACCACCGCCAGCCGCAACCGCGCGCGATCGGCATTCGACAGCCGCAGCCGCGACGCCACCGCCTCCGCCGCATCGGCCGGCAGCAGCGCCGCCAGCCGCCGCCGCCAGTCGCCGGCGATTCCCGCCGCTGCCTCCGCCGCAACGGTGCGCGCCAGCGCGGCGATACCGGCGGGCGTGATTTCGGGCAGGATCGGCGCGAAAATCCCCTGGCCGTGCATCAGCGTCACGATCGGCACCGGGTCGGCGACCGCGAGCAGCCCTTGCATCTCCCCCGACACGCGTTCGCGCGACAGCGCCATCAAGTCGTTGGCGCGTGCGCGGCACGCCGCCAGCCCGTCGACATCGACCACGCCGGCAAAGCGCGCCGAAAAACGGAAAAAGCGCAGGATGCGCAAATGGTCCTCGGCAATGCGTTGCAGCGGATCGCCGATGAAGCGCACCCGTCGCGCCGCCAGGTCTTCGCGCCCGCCGAAGAAATCGCTGATCGCGCCGTCCGGCAGCGTCGCATACAGCGCGTTGATCGTGAAATCGCGGCGGCTGGCGTCCTCGCGCCAGTCGTCGGTGAAGGCGATCTCGGCATGGCGGCCATCGGTGGCGACATCGCGGCGCAAGGTCGTCACCTCGGCGGTCAGGCCGTGCGCCACCGCCGTCACCGTGCCATGCGCAAGCCCGGTCGGCACCGCCTTCAGCCCCGCCGCCTGCAGCCGCTCGATGACCTGCTGCGGCGTCAGCCGAGTCGCCAGGTCGAAATCCTTGACCGCCAGCCCGAGCAGCGCGTCGCGCACTGCGCCGCCGACCAGCCGGGTCGTGCCGGCATCGGCATCGAGCGCCGCGAGCAGCGCCCGGCCGCCCTTGCTCGCCGCCCAGGGTTGCGCCGGCAGCATCACGCCAGCCGCCGCGAAAGGTTGACGAGGATGCCGGCGGTGGCGCCCCAGATCTCGCGCTCCCCGTGGCGGATCACATAGAATTTGCGTTCCCGCCCTTGCCATTCGCCGCTGCGCACCTCGTGATTGGCGGGGTCGATGACATGGGCGAACGGCACATGGAAAACCTCCGCCACTTCGCGTTCGTGCGGCATCAGCACCAGCCCGGGCGGTACGATGCCGACGACCGGCCGGATCGAAAAGCCGGTGCCGGTCTCGTACGAATCGAGCGTGCCGAGCACCTCGACATGCTCGCGGCCCAGCGCCACCTCTTCCTCGGCCTCGCGCAGCGCCGCGGCGATGGCGTCATCGTCGCCGGGATCGATGCGGCCGCCGGGAAAGGCAATCTGGCCGGGGTGGCGCGTCATCGTCGTCGGGCGGCGGGTCAGCAGCAGCTGCGGTTCGGGTTCGTTGCTGACCGCGATCAGCACCGCGGCGGGCATGAGTTCGCGAGTCGCATCGGGCAGGTCCCCCGACATATGCCCGTCGCCATGCCAGTAATCGGCGGGGGTTACGGCGCCGCTCGCCAGCAAGGCAGTGCGCAACCGGTCGATCGTCATGCCGGCATGAACGGGAAAAAGGCGCCGTTGCTCCACAATCCTGGCGGTGCCGCGCCTTCCGCCAGCGCCAGGTCGGCAAGCTGGTAGAAGACCGGCCGGTTGACCAGCGCCATCAACCCGCCGCGGACATGGAGATAGGGCCGCGGCGTGCCATCGGGCGCAGTGTCGACACGCAGCAGATTGTCGGGCCCGGCGGCAACAAGATCGTCGGTGTTGAGGCGAAAGATGATGCGGCGGTCGGTGCCCTCGCCTTCGCTCGTCGCCTCGACGGCGATGAACGGCGCATCATCGACCTCGATGTCGAGCTTTTCAACCGGCGTCACCAGCACATGGCTGCCATCGGCTTCGCGGCGCAGGATAGTCGAGAACAGCTTGACGAGTTCCTTGCGGCCGATCGGCGAACCTTCGTGAAACCAGGTGCCGTCGGCGGCGATGCGCATGTACGACGGGCCGCAGTGCGTCGGGTGCCACAGATGCACCGGCGGCAGCTTTGCACTGCCGAGCAGCGCCGCCAGCTCGGCCGGGGTGCGGCCGGCGGAATCGGTGGTG
>JANOCM010000195.1:0-8573 GCA_031412175.1 Alphaproteobacteria bacterium | reverse complement strand
TCGACTTTGCAGCAGAAGAGCTTCCAGGCGGCTTGGAGTGGGTAGTCGTCTGATAGTGACTTTCCATCCGATTGAGGCCGTCGAACCGCTCCCGCAGGCAGGAGAGAATCAGCCCTACGGCGTCGCCGCGCTCGGCACCTGGCCCTTTAGCCCGGCCGACACCTTCTCCACCGCCTCCATAACCCGCAGGATGTTGCCGCCCGCGAGCTTCCTGCAGTCGGCGTCGCTCCAGCCGCGGCGGAGCAGTTCGGCGATCAGCGCCGGATAGGTTTCGACGCCTTCCAGCCCGGTCGGATTGTTGTCGATGCCATCCAGGTCGCTGCCGATGCCGACATGGTCGTGGCCGGCGACCTTTGCCAGGTGATCGATATGGTCGGCGACTTCGGGGATCGTCACGGCCGGCATCGGGTTGGCCTTGTCCCATTCGGCAAGCGCCTTGGCGGCGCGGTCGGGCTGGCCGATGTATAGCCCTGAATACGGCGGCGTCGAGAAAGTGGCGTTGGCGCCGGCGCGCGCCGCCTCCCATTCCTGGCGCTTGCGGCTGACATAGCCGGGGGCATAGTTGACCATGACCACCCCGCCATTGGCCGCCGTCAGCTTCAGCACCTCGTCCGACACGCTGCGCGGGTGATCGGTGATGGCGCGCGCCGATGAGTGCGAGAACATCACCGGCGCCTTCGTTACCGCGAGCACCGCCTTCATCGTGCCTTCCGACACATGGCTCAGATCGACGATCATGCCGATGCGGTTCATCTCGCCGACGACCGCTTTGCCGAACGCCGTCAACGGTTCCTTGCGCGGCGCCTCATTGGCGCTGTCGGCCCAGTCGTTGTGGCGGACATGCGTCAGCGTCATATAGCGGACGCCGAGGTCGTAGAACATGCGCAGCGCCGGCAGGCTGTTGTCGATCTGGCTGCCGCCCTCCACGCCCATCAGGCTGGCGATCTTGCCGGTCTTCTGGATGCGGCGGACATCGGCGGCGGTGCTCGCCAGCGCGAAATCCCGGGGGTGGCGGGCGATGATGCCGCGGACGATGTCGATCTGTTCGAGCGTCGCCTTGACCGCGGCCGGGCCGGTGACATTGGCCGGCACCCACACCGACCAGAATTGCCCGCCGACCATGCCGGCGTGGAGACGGGGGATATCGGTCTGCAGCGGCTTTTCGAATTTGCGGCTGTCGGCATTGAGGTCGACGCTCCACCATTTCTCGCCGAACTGGCCGCGCAACTGTTCGGGCCAGTCGTTGTGGCCATCGATGATCGGCTGCGTCTTCAGCACCGCACGCGCCCGGGCCAGGTTCGGATCGTCTGCCGCCAGCGCCGGGCTGGTGAGGATAAGGGCGACTGCAAGCGCAAGAATGTTTTTCATGGGCTGTTGTCGCACCTCCTTGCCCTCTCTTGCAAGACAGGTGGCGCGGGTGCGAGGGTTCAGGCTAACGCTTGCGGCAACCAGGCTTGGGAGACGACCGATGCTCGAGACCAATGAACGCGAATGCTACACCGAAGACCATGAAGCGTTCCGCGATACGGTGCGCAAGCTGTTCGACAAGGAACTCTATCCGAACATCGACCGCTTCGAACATGAGGGCATAGTTTCCAAGGACTTCTGGCGCGCCTGCGGCGACAATGGCCTGCTCTGCCCGACGGTGCCGGAGGCCTATGGCGGCCTCGGCCTTGATTTCGGCTACAACGCCGTCGTCAACGAGGAACTGGCCTATTCGGGCTGCTCGGCCGGCATCACGCTGCAATCCGACATCGTCGCCGATTACATCGTTGCCTATGGCAGCGAGGAGCAGAAGCAGAAGTATTTGCCAAAGATGATTTCGGGCGAGCTGATCACCGCCATCGCAATGACCGAGCCGGGCGCCGGATCCGACCTGCAGGGCATCCGCACGACCGCCAAGAAGGACGGCAACCATTATGTCATCAGCGGGTCCAAGACCTATATCACCAACGGCCAGAACGCCGACCTGATTATCGTCGTCGCCAAGACCGACCCCGACAAGGGCGCCAAGGGCACCTCGCTGATCCTCGTCGAGGCCGGCACCGAAGGCTTTGCCCGCGGCCGCAACCTCGACAAGATCGGCCAGCACAGCGCCGACACGTCCGAGCTGTTCTTCAACGATGTGCGCGTGCCGATGACCAATTGCCTCGGCGAGGAAAACAAGGGCTTCATCTACCTGATGAGCCAGCTGCCGCAGGAACGGCTCGGCATCGCCATCGGCGCCCAGGCCGGCGCCCAGCGCGCCTTTGACGAAGCCGTCAAGTTCACCAAGGATCGCAAGGCGTTCGGCAAGACGGTGTTCGATTTCCAGAACACCCGTTTCACCCTCGCCTCGCTGAAGACCGAGCTCCAGGTCGGCTGGGCGCATATCGACTGGGGGCTGAAGCGGCTGCTCGTCGGCAAGCTGACTGCCGCCGAAGCCAGCGCCGCCAAGCTGTGGCACACCGAAATGCAGGGCCGCGTCGTCGATGCCGCACTGCAGCTCCACGGCGGCGCCGGCTACATGAACGAGTACCCAATTGCCCGCATGTGGCGCGATGCGCGGGTGCAGCGGATTTACGGCGGCACGTCGGAGATCATGCGCGAGGTGGTGGCGCGTACGATCTAGGAAGAGGCCTCCGGCGGCCGGGGCCGACGGCCCCGGACCCCATTTTGAAACGAAAAGGGCCCGGGAGTTTCCGCCCGGGCCCATTCTTTTGCTGTCGATGTTGTCAGGCGGCCGGTTTCGTCGGCTCCACCGATGCGACCGGGGTGGCCACCGGGGCAGCCTCGGGCGGCACCTCGGCGACCGGCGGCACGGCGGCCGGCGTGTCGCTGTGATAGGCGCCCTTCAGTCCCGGATAGTCCTTGAGCATCGGATAGCCGCCCATCGGCTTGGCAACGCCCTGGTGGCAGGTCGTGCAATAGATCTTCTTGGGATCACCCGCCGGCCCGCGACGGTTGGCCGGCCAGACACTGCCGAGCGACGTGATGTAGTTGTCGTTCGAATCACGCACCATGCGAATGCCATACCAGGCCGACACGCGCTGGGGCCGCGACTGGCTCCAGTTCGCAAAGTTCTGGGTGTTGTGACAATAGCCGCAGTTGACGCCCAGGCCCTGTGACATGTGCATCATCAGGCCATAGGTCTGTTCGGTGCTGGCAATGGACTTGGTATAGCTGCTCGGGAACGTGCCAGCCGACTGGACGCGGATATTGTTCTTGCCCTGGAGCAATGCCGTGAACGGATCATTGGGCAGCGAAGCATAGGCAACCGTCTGCGCCGGCGTGTTCTGGCCGCTCTTGTTGCCGGCCAGCCGGCCAGGCTCAGGCAGGTTCGACGACCAGACGTTTTTCGGCACGGCATTGCCGCGATGGCAGGTCCAGCAGGTGACGCCGGCGTTGGCGCCATTCAGGCTGGCCTGGAAATGCGGCCGCCAGGTCGAATTGATGTTGCGCGTCATCTCGATCATCTTGCGCGCGACGACCTTGGTATAGATTTCATCGGACGCCATGTTGGCCGGGTTGTGGCAATAATTGCACCCGGCATTGGGGCCATCGACCGGGGCAATCCAGATCGAGATCGCCGCCATCGTGTAGTTGAATTCCTCGGTCGACAGGTCGCCGAGCACCTTGACGTTCTGGTACGTCACATTGGCGCGCGGCCCCTGCAGCATGTCGGGGGTCAGCGGATACGGCGGTTCCGGCACGGCGGCGATCTTGGGCAGCGAGCTGCTGTCGTTGACCTGTTGCAGGCCGGCACCGCGCGGGCCGATCTGCGACACGGTTTTCTTGCCGAATTCGCAGCCGGCGAGCAGCAGCGCCGGCAGGATCAGCGCGAGAGTGCCAAGTTTGCGGGTCATTGCGGTGCCCCCGGAAGAGTGGCGGGATCGACAACACCGGTCGCCGGATATTCCAGCGCAAAGTGATGTTCGACGGCCCAAAGGTACCAGTTATCGACAACCGTGCCGGTCAGCAGGATGCCGATACCGCCGGTCAGCGTGGTCAGCACGGAGAACCACCACGCCCAGCGATGGATCGATTCCATCGTGGCATTGAAGCCCATTGTCCAGCGCCAGAACAGCGCAGCGCGTTCTGACGCAGTGCCGCGATCGGTGATCTGTTCGATTTCGCGTTCACCGCCATAGCGGCCGACGGCCAGGATGGTGGCGCCGTGCATGGCGAACAGCAGCGCCGACCCGTACAGGAAGGCGATCGAAAGCGCGTGGAACGGATTGTAGAACAGATTGCCGTAGCGAATCGAGAACGCCGCGGTCCAATCGAGGTGGGGGAAGATGCCGAACGGCACCGCTTCCGACCAGCTGCCCATCGCCAGCGGCCGAATGAAGCCGAGGACGAGGTACAGCCAGATCGCCGAGGCAAAGGCCCAGGCGATATGCGTGCCCATGCCGAGCGCACGGGCGCGGACATAGGTGCGTGCCCACCACAACAGGATCGACGCGGTCAGGAAGAAGCCGGTGATCAGCCACCAGCCGCCTTCATGCAGCGGCGGCAGCACTTTCAAGCCATATTTGGCCGGCGGCGGCTCGAGCGACAGCCAGAACAGCTGGCGGACGAACTGGATCGGATCCCAGTTGACCTGCGCCCAGAAGTTGAGGCCGATGATGCAGAACGCCAGCGTGCCGCAGATCAGCGAAGCGAGCCCCAGCTTGCCCAGATAGACAGGGCCGAGCTGGGTGCCGCCAAGCTTCCCCATCAAATAGGTGTAGCCGAACGGGCCGAAGCGCGGATCGCTGTTGCTGTCGAGCGGAACGCCGGGTTCATACTCGCCGCGGAGCTGAATTTGGGTGAAGATGTTTTGATAAGCCATCGGTTTTGCTCCCCTCAGCGCCAGATCGGCAGGTTGAGCCACCACGTCCACCATTCCGGCCAGCCGCGTGACCAGACGGGCCCGGAGATGATGATGCAGACCGCGCTCCAGAACACGGCGTTCACCGCGAGCAGCAGCCCGAGGCGGTGGATGCCCAGCGTGCCGACCGAATAGCCGATGAGGTCGCGGAAGAAGGTATCTTCATATTCGGGCGACTTGACGTCTCCGCCGGGGGCCGGATTGACCGCCGACAGGACGAGCGCGCCGTGCATGCCGAGCGCCAGCGCGGTAGTGAAGAAAAAGCTCACCGCCAGCATGTGCGCCGGGTTGTAGTGGAAATGCAGATACTGGTAGCCGGTGTTCGACACCCAATCGAGGTGGCTGAAGATCCCGTAAGGGAAGCCCCAGCCCCAGGCGCCCATCAGCACCGGCCGAATGACCTCGAGGCTGAAATAGGCGAAAATCGCCATGCCGAACGCCGCCGGCACATGATAGCCCATGCCGAGCTTGCGGCAGATTTCGACCTCGCGCAGGGCCCAGGAGCCAAAGGCCCCGAGCGCGCAGATGGTGATGATCTGCCACAGCCCGCCTTCGCGCAGCGGCGCCAGCGCCAGGCCATAGCTGATGTCGGGCGGCGCGATGTTGATGAGCCACGGGTTCCAGGTCGGGCCGATGGCCGCACCATAGAGGATCAACGCAGTCCCCAGGGTCGCGAAGAAGATCGTCGTGACCCCAAAGAAGCCCACGTAGAATGGGCCGATCCAGAAGTCGAAAAGGTCACCGCCGATCAGCGTGCCCCCGCGAACGCGGTATTTCCGTTCGAAACTCAATAGCGCCATGGCGCACCTCCCCCCGGGACCGCCGCCGTCAAACCGGCGCAGCGCGGGATTTTAGCTAGTGATGCGGGCGGGCAGGACCAAAACTTCAGTCCTGCCCGTCTCGCCTTACCTCTTACACAACACGGTACTGCTGGCCCGATCAGGCCGATTCGGAACCCGTGGCGATCGCCGCCGTGGGGGCCGCGGTGGCCGAAGGGCCATCGAGCCAATTGTACCGATCCGTCGACAGCAGGATGAAGTGGATCAGGATCGCCAGCGTAAACAGGAAGATCGCCAATGCACTCAGGATGCGTTGCGGATTGAAAGTCTGCCAAATTCTCCACATCGTACCGTCTCCTTAACCGCGGGTCGGCGCGGCGCGGGTCGCGTCGGCCTGCTGAACGCTTTCGATCGAAGCCAAAGGCTTCGAAGCCCCGAGCCACGGGCGCCACGACCAGACGAGGAAGTGGGCGATGATCGCCACGAAGACGAAAAACGCCGTGGAAGCGACGAAGAGCTTGTGCACTTCCTTCGCTTCGGCGTCGGTCAGGTAGGTACCTGGCCCAAGCTTGTTGTCACTCATGCATTTTCCTCCAGTTTATCCGCCGCACGGGGCCGGGAATGGCCTCGCCCGACCGGCAGCTTTGCGGCGTTGGAACCCACCGCAAAGAGGTCGAGGTCCAGGATTGGACCAAGGTGTGAGCAAAGACCGATCATGCGGCCTGTGCCTCGAAAAGACGGGCGGCGGCATACAGCCGTTCCCGGGTAACCTGTTTCTCGCCGGCGTCGCGCGCGGCGCGTTCGGCGGCATCGCGCAGGCGCTTGGCGGCGGAGATCCGCACCAGCACCGGCTGCTTGTCGACGAGCACGTCGAGCTCCGACCGGGCATCGTCCTCCCAGCCGACCTGTTCGAGCAGGCGCGACGGCGTCGCTTCTGCACGGTCCATCTGCGATGCGAGCGGCAGGATGAAGAACAGCGCGTCGAACAGCGCGTTGCAGACTTCCTGGACCAGGTAAGTGGCGCCCGAATAGCCCATGTACGGCGTGCCGGTATGGCGGCGGATCGCGGCGCCGGGAAAGCTGGCCGGCACATAGATCGCGCGGCTGCCGACCTCGGCCATGTACATGCGTTCGTTGTAGCTGCCGAACATGATCAGCGGCGGCTTCGATTTGATCGCTTCGAGCACCGCGGCATTGTCGGGCTTGATCCCGGCCGAGCGCATGAAGGTGAAGGTGCACGGCAGCCCCATATCGTCTTCGAGGAAACTGCGCAGGCCGCGGACGTAGGTTTCGGTGGCGACGACGGCAAAGCTCGCCGTGCCGAAGAAATCCTGGGTGACCGAGCGCCACAGGTCCCACAGCGGCTTGATGGTGGTGTGCTTTTCCTTCTCGATGAAGGGTTCGGCATCGAGGCCGGTCAGCTCGGCGAGCTTGCGCAGGAACAAGGTCGTCGAATTGAGGCCGATCGGCGCCTGCAGATAGGGGCGTTCGAGCGCTTCGCAGAGGCCGCGGCCCCATTCGCGATACATGCAGACATTGACCTCGGCATCCGCCAGCCGCCGGATGTCGGCGAGATGGGTGCCCAAGGGGAACACCATGTTGACCTCGGCGCCGATGCCTTCGATCAGCCGGCGGATCTCGGCGAGGTCGGACGGCATGTTGAAGGTGCCGTACATCGGCCCGATGATGTTGACCTTGGGCTTTGCACCCTCCGCGCGCGGCCGCAGCGCCGGCACTTTCTTCGGCCCGAACTGCGTCCACAGCCAGGTCAGCGCGCGATCGCCGGCCTGCCACTGGTCTTCATCGATGGTGCGCGGCAGGAAACGCTGGATATTGGTGCCTTCGGGTGTCACGCCGCCGCCGATCATTTCGGCGATCGAGCCGGTGACGACGACGGCGGGCAGCGACGGATCGAGCGTCTTCCACGCCCGCTTCATCGCGCCTTCGGTGCCGTCGCGGCCGAGTTCCTGTTCACCCAGCCCGGTGACGACGATCGGCAATTCGTGCGGCGGCAGGCCGTCGGTGTAGTGCAGCACCGACGTGACCGGCAGATTTTCGCAGCCGACCGGGCCGTCGATGATGACCTGCAGGCCCTTGATGGCGGTGAAGGCGTAGACCGCGCCCCAATAGCCGCCGGCCCGATCGTGGTCCAAAATCAGCGTCATGAGCCGATCGCCTCCTCGGCCTTTGCGGCGGCAATCATCTTGGCGGCGTATTTGGCCTTGAACTGCGGGCGATCGGTCGGCGTGTCTTCCCAAATGCCGGCCGAATAGCCTTCGCCGACGCCCTTGAAGAATTCGCGCATCGTGTCGAAACGCGCCTTGTTGCCGAGCGCGCCGTTGATGACCTGGGCGAGGCTGCCGGCGCCGGCCGGGCCCATCAGCGGGCGGGCGGAAATGAGGTTGGTGAAGTACAGCGCCGGAATGGCGCGCGACTTGGCGTGCTGGACGACCGGCGTCGTGCCGATGGCAAGGTCAGGCTGAAATTCGTCGACCGCGGCAATGTCCTGTTCGAGGCTGGCGCGATACTGGATGTGAACCCCCCTCGCCTCGAGCCATTCGCGATCGGGGTCCGACCAGCGCGTTTTCGGGCAGGCAGTGCCGACGTAGCGGACGTCGGCACCGCTTTCGACGAGCAGCCGCGCCACGAGCAACTCCGAGCCTTCATAGCCCGACACGGTGATGCGGCCCTTGATCGGCTTGGCAGCGAGCGCACCGGCGATGGCGGGGAGGAACTTGTTCTGCGCGGCAGCCACCTTGTCGGCGCTGATCCCGCAGGCGTCGCCGATGGCGGCAAGCCAGGCGGCGGTGCCGTCACGCCCGACCGGTGCGCTGCCGACGACAGTGCGGCCAGCGGCTTCGAATTCGCGCACCGATGCGGTGTAGAAGGGGTGGATGGCGGCGACCGCGGCGCAATCGAGCGCCGAATAAAGCTCGCGCCAC